>CANQOI010000001.1 GCA_947625435.1 uncultured Clostridia bacterium
ACACATATCAGGATGAGCGGCTCATATCCCCTGCATTCAACCTGTCATATGTTTTCGGTTCTGTAAATTTCAATTACTCATTGGCAGACAGCGATGACTCGTTTACTGTTGAAGTAACAGGCGACGGAGGTAAGACATGGGAGGTCATATGGGACGCTTCCGAGCACAGAGATACCGCTGACGGTCCTGTGACTTATTCCGGGGAATCAGTCAGAATACCCGATAAATACAGCAGAACCGGCATTCAGATATGTTTCCGTTATAAGGGAAACAATAACGGTATCGGAGGAGCTGAGATCTCAAACGTAGAGATAAGAGGAGCCGGACTTCCCATAAACGAGCTTGGGTTCTTTACTAAGAATGAGAACGATCAATATGAAAGACTGAATTTCAAAGTGGTCGAGTCTAACTTTGACAGTTCACCGGATTCAAACTGCGATCCGGCAAGATTATGCGACGAGCAGGAAACGGTGGAGCCGTACAGCAGCTATATGACGTCCACTTATTTCGACGAGATATATTTCCCGCGCACGGCGTATGAGAACATACACGGCTTGACCGTGTACGAAACGACGCACCCTCCCATGGGTAAGATAATCATATCCCTCGGGATACGCATTTTCGGAATGAATCCTCTGGGCTGGCGCTTCATGGGCACCCTGTTCGGAGTCGGTATAGTGCCTCTTATGTATCTGCTCGGACTTAAAATATTCAAAAAACGCATATACGCTTTCGGCGCGGCTTTTCTCATGATGTTTGACTTTATGCGGCTTGCCCAGACAAGGCTTGCCACTATAGATTCATACTCTTCATTCTTCATACTGTGCATGTATTACTTCATGTATGATTATTTTACACAGAAATCATACGAAAAGAAGCCGTTCCTGAAATCGCTGCTGCCTCTGCTGTTCTGCGGCATAATGTTCGGTCTGGGTGCGTCTACTAAATGGGTCTGCATATACACCGGCGTAGGCCTCGCATTCCTGTTCTTCCTCGCTAAATACAGAGAAGCGGACGATATGGTTTCGGGGAGAGTGCCTGAGGAATACAGGAAAAGATCGTGGTTCACGCACAATTTCATACCCACATGCCTCGCATGCATCGTGTTCTTTATCGTGATACCCGGCATAATATATACGCTCTCATATATACCGTACATGGCTCCGTCACCGGACAGATCCCTTACGGATATAGTATTGGAGAATCAACAGTTTATGTACAATTATCATTCCGGACTTACTGAGGGGCATCCGTACGGGTCCGAATGGTACACGTGGCCTCTTGATATAAGGCCGATATATTATTATTCCGGAAATCAGGCCGGCCTTGCGAAGAATATGGCATCATCCATCGTTTCAATGGGTAATCCTCTCGTATGGTGGACGGGCTTCGCATGCATAATACCTGCCCTCTACTACGCGTGGAAGAAGCACGACAAGGGTATGCTCATAGTGTTTGTGGGTTATGCCGTTCAGTTCTTCCCGTGGATACTCGTAACAAGAGTAGTATTCATATACCATTATTTCACTGCGCTCCCGTTCATTGTATTCATGATCGTATATGTCATCAAGAATCTCATAGAAGACGGCGTCATATCCGTACATGTAATGTGGATATATTTTGCCGCGGTGCTCATACTGTTCATTATATACTACCCTGTCCTTACGGGGCGCGAGGTGACGAGGAACTTTGTAAATACACTGAGATGGTTCAGTACGTGGGACTTCTGATATGGACGATGCATCTAAGGTAAAATTACGCAGGCTCTTAAGCCTTACAAGAAGAGCCGTACAGGATTACGATATGATAAGAAACGGCGACAGTGTATGCGTAGGCCTTTCCGGCGGGAAAGACAGCATGACGCTCCTTGTCGTGCTCGCCTCTCTGAGGCGCTTCCTTCCCGCGCATTTTACGCTCAGGGCCGTCACCGTTTCTCTCGGCTTCGACGGAGTGGATTTTACCGAAATGAAACGGTTCTGCGACGAGCTTGAGGTGCCGCTCGATATAGTCGACGCGCATATAGCCGAGATCGTGTTTGATATACGCAGGGAATCCAATCCGTGTGCCCTTTGCGCCAATTTAAGGCGCGGCGCTCTGAACAGCACGGCGCACAGCCTGGGCTGCAACGTTGTAGCCCTTGCGCATCATAAGGACGATGTGGCGGAAACGGCCCTCCTCTCCCTCTTCTACGAGGGGAGATTCTATTGCTTTGAGCCGTCCGTGTACCTTGAGCGCGCCGACGTGCGTGTGGTGCGGCCATTTATATACGTTGAAGAAAGCGCCGTTAAAAGCTTCGCCGCATCCGCTTCCCTGCCTGTCGTACACAATCCGTGTCCCATGGACAAGGCGAGCAGCAGATCGGAAATAAAAGAGCTCATACGCACTCTCGAAAAGGAGAACAGATTCCTCCGTTCAAATCTTTTCGGCGCTGTCAAAAGGGATATATGGGACTCAGAAAAAGCTTTCTAATGTTTTGAGATTGGCTTCCATGAGCGAAAGGTATGTCTCCCCTTCATCAAACTGCTCCTTCGTTATGTTGTGACATGTGTAAAATGTCTTCACTTCCGGTCTGAAGCCGATGTCTGACGAAACGGCGTCCGCTATGCTGTCTGCTATATTTCTGTCCGAAAGCTCTATGCAGAATATAACGGGTATCTTTTCATTTTCCACCGTATCTATGATACCTTCTATGTCGGATGCCCTCGGTTCAGACTGCTCCGCGCAGCCCGGAAAGGCGGCCATATATCCTATGCCGTATTCATCTGTAAAATATATCGCCGGGAATCTGTCCCCGAATATCATCTTTGCGCCGCGGGAGCCTTCGGACAGCGCCTCGAACCGGGCGCTCAACGCTTCCAGATCATTTATATATTTCTCCGCGTTTTTGCCGTAAAGCTCTGTAAGCTCGCCGTTGCCGCCGCACAGAGCGCATACGGCGTCCTTTACGGCGCGGACTATCCGGGCGGCATTTTCGGGCGACGTCCATACATGCTCGTCGTACTCGTCACTGCCGGGCACCTTTATAAGATCGACGCAGTCTGTCATTTTTAGAGTATTTATTTCACGGCCCAAAGATGAAAGGATCCTGTCGACCCACGCGTCCGACTCACCGCCGTTATATATGAAAAGGTCGCACTGTTCTATGCTCAAAATGTCCCTCGCGGTGGGTTCATACGAATGACTGTCGCCGCCCGGGGGAAGGAGCATGCGCACGTTTTCCTCTCCGCATACTGCGCGCGCGAGATCATAAGCGGGAAAATTCACGGCCACCACCGAAACACACCCGCCGTCATGCGTATATGTCCCTTCGGATCCTACGCCGCACGATGAAAGAAATACGCACATGCAGACGCAGACGCACACGCACATGCAGACACATATAACAGCATATATCCTCTTCAAATCGCACCCCCTGAAAAACAGCACATGCATACGCGTATAATAGTAGTATGCGTGTTTTTTTTTGTCAATATGATGAATTTTGCGGAATAAATAGGCCTCCCCTGTCATAAGCTTTACAAAAGAACAGCCGCAAAGGGGGTTAACATAAAAATGAATCATTCCGTAATTCTGAAAGACTACATAGAAGACCGCGTTTATGAGATCGCCGGGTATATACTTGAAACAAACTGCACCGTGCGCGCTGCGGCAAGTAAATTCGATGTGAGTAAATCCACTGTGCACAAGGATCTTGTAGACAGGCTGCCTCATATAAATGCGGCTCTTTCGGATGAAGTGCGCAAGGTACTGAATGAAAACAAAGCCGAAAGACACATAAGAGGAGGGCTCGCCACCAAGGCAAAATACGAGGAGATAAAGAAACACAAAGATCCGCTGTCCGGCGTGTGATCCCGCCTGACATTTTACGCCCGATAACAGTGAAATATATGACGGACTGCCGCAAAGGAGTGAAAACTCCGATGCGGCAGTTCTGCGTTTCCGTGCGTTTCAGTGCTTTCAACGTCCTGCCGATTTCATTATATCGTTTACTATGCCGCCTATGATAGGTCCCACAGCCGTAAAGCCCGTCACTATCGAGAGCTGTATGATGTTCAGCGGCACCGTCCTGAAAACGATCTGAAGATACGGTATATATATTACTGCGAGCATCATGAGAAGCGAGAACGCCCCCGCTCCCAAAAGCCACATATTGTCTCTCACACCGCTCAGTATGAGACTCTTTGTCTCGTTCCTGCATTCAAACGAATGCACTATCTGAGTCATTACAAGCGTCATGAATGCCGCCGTGCGGGCAATATCCGTATTTCCCGACGTAAACTGCACCGACACAAAAGCGCCGAGAGTACATATCCCTATAAGGATACCTCTGAAAAATATCAGGAACGGAAGCCTGCCCCCGAGCAATCCGCTTCCGGCGGGAACGGGTTTTCTGTTCATTATACCGTCATCAACGGGATCCGTTCCGAGAGCGATACCGGGCAGCCCGTCTGTGACGAGATTTACCCAGAGTATCTGTATCGGATAAAGCGGCAGCGGCAGATTCATGAGGACCGCCGCAAACATAGTCACAACCTCCCCGAGATTGCATGCCAGCATATATCTTATGAATTTCCTGATATTTTCATATATTCCCCTTCCCTGTCTCACGGCCTCCGCAATAGTCGCAAAATTGTCGTCCATGAGCACCATGTCGGAAGCTTCCCTCGTAACGTCCGTTCCGCTCAAGCCCATGGCGATGCCTATATCGGCCTCCTTTATCGCTGGAGCATCGTTTACCCCGTCTCCCGTCATGGCCACAATGTTATTCTTCTTTTTAAGAGCTCTCACTATCTTCAGCTTATGCTCAGGAAGTACTCTGGCGTAAACGCTCACTTTCTCCACCGCAGCTTCAAATTCGCTGTCGCTCATCGAGCTTATATCGTCTCCCGTTAAGACTCTGTCTGCCGGTATGTTCACCTCCCGCGCTATCGCGGCAGCCGTTATCTTATTGTCGCCCGTTATCATGACAGTACGTATTCCCGCACTGCCGCACAGCTTTACGGCATCCGGCACCTCCGGCCTCGGTCTGTCCATGAGCCCGATGAATCCCACAAAAATGAGATCGGTCTCGTTTTGTCCCGCCGCGGGTTTATATGCGCACGCCATGACCCTGAGAGCGCCCGAAGCCAGCATATCATTATATTTTGAAAATCTGTCCCGCATTTTACCGTCTATGCTCTTTATGCGCTCCCCGTCAAGATAACGCGTGGATCTTGCGAGCACCACATCGGCGCCGCCCTTCGTCATCATGAGCATTTCACCTTTTGCGTCCTTTACGAAGACACTCATGCATTTTCGCGATGAATCGAAGGGTATCTCACCCGTGCGCACAAAGCCCGCCGCTTCCCTGTCTGCGGCCTCTCCTCCCATATCCTTAAGAGCGATCTCGGTGGCGTCCGACAGGTTGTTGCAAAGCCTGCATATGAGGCAGAGCATCTTGCTTTCGTGCGTACTCTCTTTCCCGTATAAGATGCCCGAAACGGAGGCCGTTTTAAAGACAGACATTTTATTCTGCGTGAGAGTGCCCGTTTTGTCCGAGCATATGACGGTCGTGCTCCCGAGTGTTTCGACTGCCGGGAGTCTCCTGACAAGAGCACGGTTTGCGGCCATCCTCTGCACTCCGAGGGCGAGGGATATGGTGACTATCGCGGGAAGTCCTTCTGGCACGGCGGCAACGGCGAGGCTGATACCCGTAAGGAGCATGTTTATTATGTTTTCTCCCCGTAAAATGCCGGCCACGCTCACGGATATGCACACAAAGAGGCACGCGAGCATTATGTATTTTCCCAATGACGCAAGCTTCCTCTGAAGGGGCGTGGTTTCATCCTTCACGTTCTGTATCATGTGGGATATATGCCCCATTTTTGTATTCATTCCCGTGTCCGTGACGCCTACCGACGCCGAGCCTCTTATCACTTGAGTGCCCGAATAGACCGAAGCGTCACAGCCGTGCTTTTCGCTCTTTTCGACGGCGGCGGATTCCCCCGTAAGGAGTGCCTCGTCGACCGTGAGTCCCGAGGACGTTATTATGAAACCGTCAGCCGGTAAAATATCGCCTGCTTTTACATATATTATGTCACCCGGCACTATATTTTCGGCATTGACCGTCACCTGAATGCCGTTTCTGAGCACTCTTGCCTTGAGTGCGGACATTGAGCGGAGCGCCTCTATCGTCTTCTCTGTCCTGTATTCCTGTATAAAGCCGAGAAGAGCATTCATCACGACTATGCCTATCATGACTGCGGCCTCTATACTGTCGCCCATAAAAGCCGATATGCATGTACATATCATGAGTATCACGGTCATTATATCCTTGAACTGGCCGAGAAATATGAGAAAAGGCGACTTTTTACGCTTATTTGTTATTATATTTTTACCGTATTCAGCGAGTCTCTTTTCGGCCTCGGCTCCCGTGAGCCCGGTATACCCTTCATCGCGCATATATTCCATCTGCATGTTTCCTCCCGATATGAATGAGCAACAGGCACGTTCGGGCCTGCCTATTCATGTTTATTCGGCGGCGCACGCTTATATGCTCTCATATGACCCGCATACGGTATAAAAAAGCGGGTTGCGCGGTCAGGGAGCATGATATATAATTGGAGCATGCAGATTCTTAACATTTTGGAGGATATTTATGAAGTTCAGTACAAGAGTATCTGTTTTTGTGTTAGTTCTCGTAATGCTCGCGGCATGCATAGGAGGCTGTTCGGGTGGGAACAAGACCGATAATAACGGATCAAACGGAAACGGCGCGGATCAGAGCGCACAACCCACTCCGGAGCCTGCGCCGCTTTATATTACAAGAACGGCCCCTGAGATCGAAAAGGCGGAGGCGGTGGAACCCACAGCCGAAAAATTCAAAGTCTCAAACGCTTTCAGCAATAACATGGTGCTCCAGCGCGATGATTATATACGCATATGGGGTACAGCCGAGGAGGATCAGAACGGCAAGACCGTATGCGCCGAATTTATGGGACTTAAAGGCTCCGCGGAGATAAAAGACGGAAAATGGCTCATAACTTTGGACGGGACTCTCGGCGCATGCGCCGATAAGGGCAACACACTCAGGGTTTACAGCGCCTCAAAGGAATTTAATTTTAAAGACGTGCTCGTAGGCGACGTATATATGGTCATAGGCCAGTCGAACGCGGCTTATCTCGTGGCCAATTTCGTTCAGGACTCCGCAAATGACGAAGAAGCAAAGAGCATGTTCACGACCAAGGATATCAAAACAAGCGACAATATACGCATCATAAGAAATGTCCTGGGCGATCCCACTACGGGTGACGATCCCACGTCCGAGCTCGCCGAAGATGTAAATCACAAAAAGGGCTGGCGCAGAGCGGGCGGCGAGGCTATGAATGCCACAGCGATAGGTTATTTCTTTGCAAAGCAGCTCATAACCAAGACAAACAACGAGATACCGATAGGCATAATAGAATGCAGCGCTTCGGGATACGCTCTGGCGGGATTCATGACGCCCGAGGTGGCTGAAGCAAGAGGCCTGGACAGCTATAATAATGACAAGAAGGGCTATTATGCGGAATGCGCCATAGGAGCACAGCAGTCACGTCTCATATACAATCAATACATAAATCCTTTTATGAATTTTACGATAAGCGGAATAATATGGTATCAGGGAGAAAGCGACTGCAGCGGAGATCTTCCCAAAGCATACTCGCCGAATTTTGCGGCTCTCATAGAGGATTACAGAAATAAGATAAACCAGAATTATCATGATTTCCCCGTATTCGTGATAGAGCTGCCCACAGAATATACAAAGCCCGCGGATCACAAATACGAATGGGCGTATATGGACGTAGGCGGCGTGCGCGCATATATGGGACTGATACCTTCGATGCTCCCCAATTCGTTCATAGCCGCTTCTTCCGATCTCTGGAAAAACGATAAATACTGGAACAGCCTTCACCCGTACTGCAAATGGCCTATGGCGGGACGCGCGGTGGACATTGCGATGCCTATACTTTATGAGGATTACGTTAAGGATACCGCGTCATATATAGAGTATACAGCTGCCCCCACATACGCACGCTATGAGCGTTCGTCGGATAAAGATATAACGCTGTATTTCAACTTCTGCGGAGAAGGACTTAAAGTAAACGGAGACGCTCCCGCCGGTTTTGAAGTACTTGTCGGTAATGACTGGACAGCTCCCAAGGATATAACAGTGGTGGGAAATACGGTCAGGATATCGCACGATTCAGATTTCACGGCGGTGCGCTACGACGCAGTGACGACGTATTCCTTCCCCGAGACTGTGAACGTTTCAAGCAGCACAGGCGTTCCCATGGCGGCATTCTGCTGGGACTCAGACGTGGTGCAGGCCGGATGATCTTTTATAAATGACATATATGCCGTATGCGGCAAGTGCTATCAATGAGGCCGAGGATATCATTATCCCGGCCTTTTCTCCTTTTGCGGAGTAAATGAGCTCTATTTCATGCTTTCCGGGCGCAGTCTCAAAATACATGAGGCCGTCTTCGAACGCCTTGCATTCCGATTCTTCTCCGTCAACGTAAACGCTCCATCCTTCATCGTACGTTATACCCGTGAATATTATTTTTCTGTCACCGGTGTCTATATCACCTCTGATATAGCCCGCATCCCAGTCCGTGATCTCGATCTGACCCTCTCTGAGCGTGTTCACGGCTTCCGTAAAGGCAGGCATGTCGAGAACATAGAAAACATTTTCGTCTGTCTTAAGATACTGCGTTCCTGCATTTATTCTGAGAGTCACCGCATCACCCTTTTCATATGTGCCCATATAAAGTATGCAGTCGGTCTCGTTGATATACAGATCCAGTTCGTAACTGTTATTTATCAGAAGAGGCGTATCATTCGGGGTCTCGGCCGTTGTGCCCTTCGGAAAATATGCATACAGAGGGCCTGAATAAGGCATGTTAAATAAATATTCTGTATAAAATCCCGTCCTGCTCTCCGTATAATCCTCTCCGTTTGAAAGCCTTCTGAAATAATCGGCCTGAATGCCGGACACGGCGGCCATGAGATTATTCTGTGATTCTATAGGATCGTCGCCCCATTCAAAATCCTTCAGAGAGTCCGCCGCCGCATAGCACGGAGCAAGAGCATACTGGTTTCTGTAAAGCATGGTAGTATCGTATTTCAGTACCTTTTCGTACGGATCCATAGGCATGGGATTCCACGTCACTATTTTCCTGTCCGGGTCTGTCTTTTGTATATCAGGATCGGTCAGGACATATTTTACGGATAAGAGGGCATCCGTTACGAGCGTAGAACCGGAATTTGAGCTCCACAGATATATCTGCGCGAATCCGAGCCTGTGGAGGAAATCGTTGAGATGCCTGTTATATGCGGAGCTGTAATGTGCGATGCTCTGATAGCCGAGGCCTATCCCCTCATTGTAATTTCTCTGAAATCCCTGTATAAGTCTGTAAAATCCGTTCCCGCCCGTGCGGCTGTCGTCCTCCTGCGCGTATTTCACGAGCTCTTCCGTGCGTTTTCTGTAATTATAATATCCGTCGTACGATTCGAACCCGTGCTCATTGTTCAGCCCGCGAAGAAGATATTCGGCGTGTACCGAAAGCTCGACCGACGTCACACATATGAATATGATCCACATGGCAAAGCGTAATATCCTCAGTCTGATACGCTTTGATCTGACTGTCACCGCCCTCGGAAGATGTTTGAACAATATTATGAGCACAACGGCGCATACGAGGAATATGACGCTCATGCGTATCTGAGTCTTTGAAACTCCGAGACTCGGTCTCAGGAAGAACACGCTGTATACGACGAGGAGCAGTATCACAAAAGCCGCATAATATACGTGGCTCGTATTTTTGGATCTTAAGAATGCCTCCGACGCCACGAGTACCATCATGAACGATATCACAAATGCATATCTGTAAGGGAACCAGTTGGGCAGCTGAAATATGTGCCAAGCCTTATCCACCTGCAAAAGGAATGTGCTCATAATGAGAAATGCCATGATCATGCCTACCGCGGCGCGTCTTTCCCTTTTGATGGATTTTACAAAGAAAAATGAAAAGAAAAATATCAGGACTGTTATACCGCAGTAAATGAAGGGTGTTACGCGTATTATTATGCCGTCATACGTTCCTATGACCGTTTTTTTGAAAAGATCCAACAGGTTATAATTTGTGATATGGTCATTTTGATAATTTTCACCGCCTATTTTACCCTGAAGGAGTGAAAAGAATGTGGGAACGAGCAGCCACGCTCCGAGAGCCGCCGCCCCGAGGGCGCTGCCTGCGAATCTTAAAACTATACTGCGGGTGCGCATCGATGCCGGCTTCATGAAATATATCGCATATATCAGATATATGCACGTGAACACGCCCACCATATACGAAATGTAATATGTTGAAATGAATACGAATGTGAGCGACAGCAGCAGCACGCCGCATCTTCCCTCTGTCACGAGCGTTTCGGTGGCCATTATTATTATGGGAAGCCATATCACGGCGTCGAGCCACATGAGACTCAGCGAATACACTATATTGTAGGACATCATGGCGTAGCAGAGCGAGAAAAGTATTATATACATACGTTCCGTCCTTCGCCCCTGCCTCGTATGCCTTTTGTTCAAAAAAATGCCGAATGTGAGACCGCACAAGCCTATCTTGACGCACGTGAGGTACATGAGGCATATCGGCATTTTGGCGTTGGGGCAAAGGAGCGTCACAACGGAGAGCGGGCTCGAAAGGTAATATGCGAACACACCTATGTAATTGCCCCCCAGAGCCTTGGACCATGAGAAAAAAATGTTTCCCATCTGTCCCATATGCTTCAGTCCGCAGTAAAATTCATTATACTGATTCGACATATCCATTATGAGCACGGAATTCATACCGAAAGGCGCCATGCCGTAGCGCGCATACGTGACAAGCATCATAAATGCGGGCAACAAAAAGCAGACCGCCAGTATGAGGGCGGTATTTATGCTCCTGTATTTTCTTCCGGCGGTAAGTACCGCAGCATCAGATATGTTTTGCTTCATTCCGCAGACTTTCTCACCTGCTGTGCTGTCGTAAAAATTCAACAAAAAAAGACCGCTTGCTTTTATGCTTCCGGTCTTTAATGGTATCCCGGACGGGAATCGAACCCATATCAACAGAGTCGGAGTCTATTATCGTATCCATTGGACCACCGGGACATAACAACGGGAATACTATAACAATTTTAACCGTAAATGTCAAACCGACTTGCTCCGATATCATTCGATATCATTCGGTGAGCAATATTTCGGGCTCGCCGAGTATGCCGAGCTGCCTTACCATATAATCGTATGTCCATTTGTCGCCCTGCGTGCGCCACGCCATGGCGTCTATCCATTTGTTGCCGGTATCTGCGTTGTGGAGAGCTCCGAAGGAATTATAACGGTTGCCGAAAAGCTCGAACGCCGCAGTGTGCCTGCCCGCCTCAAGTCCCGTAACGCGCAGTTTATACGGTGAAAATGTGAGCATTCCCGCTTCACTCCCGTCTATTGAGAGCTTCACGAGCGCGCCCCTGTACGCGGGAAGTCTGACTGAAATATCCGACGGGCTTTCAAGGGTAAAATCCATCTCATATGTCACATTTGCCCCGTAAAACGGCATTTTCATTTCCGTAAGGCTCCCGAATCTCATTTCATCTGCTTTATGTGTTATGCGCTTGGTCCTGCCGTTTAAGCTCACTCCGAAATCCCCGAGTATATAGAACCATTCGGCGCCGAGTCTCTTGCCGAAGGGCAGCTCGATCTCAAGCACATTGACGCCCTCGCGTATTTCCGGCAGAGGTAGCGTGAGTATGGCTTCATCCGTAAAATATCCGTATTCCTCAGGATGCCGGCATATATTTCCGTTTAATCTTACAGTGAGCATATCGGCGTGCTCTGCCGCAAGGAGCGCCCCCCGCACGCATATATCGCTTTCGAATCTCATTCTGAGTCTGAGTATGTGAGAAGGCTTTTCTTCCGGCACTGTCCAGGGCTGAGCGTAATAGCCCTGTCTTTCCGGCCAGCCCAGATATTCTCTGAATTTATTGTCTATGCGCAGTATCTCCTCTTCTGCGCTGTATCCCCCGTCGTCAAAAGCATACTCGGCGGTGTCCATTAGGAAAACATTCGGCTCCGAAAATGTGCATCTTAAATTGTACGGACGCACCTGCCTTTTACAGAGCTTTATGAGGAGGCTGTCATAATCATACATCACGGCTTTGATATATGTCATTTTATTCTCTTCATCCATGCTGTAGGGCATATCTTTTATATCTCCGCTCATCGTATCGTAGAGCACCGGTTTATACAGCCCTTTTATTTTAAAAGTCACGCATTGCCTGTTCGGTATATCTTTGTTTTCGGGCTTTGTTCCGTGAGCCGCAAACAGCCACCTGCAATCCGTATCCTCTCTCATCCTGCAGAAAATGTTGTCTGCGCCTTCGATCTCCGTTTTGCGTTCATTCTCAAGTGCACGTACGAGAGGCTCCTTCTCATACGGTATGACAGCGGAATCGTCATAAAGCCTCCTCAGTATACCTTCCTCATCCTGCGCGGCATCTATGTATGACGGGCAGTCTCCCATAAATATGAGCCTGCCGCCTTTTTTTCTGAATTCGGAAAGAGCTTTGACCGTTGTGCTCCTGAGTGTCTCGCATGCGGGCACCACTACGGCGGAATAGGACATTTTACCGACATGGAGACGGCCGTCGGACGAGCTTTCATACTGACCGGGAAGGAGGGATTCGCATATAAAATCAAAATCCGTGCACGAGAAAAGGAGCCACTCAGTGATATCGCCGAATCTGCGCTCCGCTTCCCATCTTATATCATGTGTCTCGCGCTCCGGTCCCCAGTGGAGCCAGTACGATTCAACAGGATGTATGACGGCAACATTGACCACAGGCACGCCTCTTACCATGGCCGTGTTTATTCTGGCATAATGGTCTTCTATCTTCTTGTATTCTTTATACCAGGGCGACTGGTATGAAATGGAGGCGGGGTAATCGCGCTTGCCCTCCCCTTCCATTGAAAGGAATGCCAGGTGCGGCACGCGCACGGAAACGCCGAGAGCCGCCTGCCAGTCCCCCTGGAATTTATGTCCCCTGAAATCAAAGTCCCAATCCGTAACTCCGTATATTTCCGAGAGCTGCGCTTCCGACCCGTATTGGTTTACGGCAGACTGAACCTGTTTCAGTGTCGTATACTCATATGCATCACACAGCATGTCTATGCCGGGTATGCCGAACGAGCGGTATGAGCGCATAGTGTCGCCTGTCGAGTGCGTCTGAGCTATGAGCATATGCTCTTCCATGACGTGACCCGTAAGATATATGCCGTTTTTGCGGCACCACGCGCCTATGTTGTCTGCAAATGCGCGTGCAAAGCGCTCCGCTATATGGTCGTGGAACCTGTATCTTGCCTGTGAAGCTTTTCCGCCGGGCAGATCCCACACAAGCTCGGGTATCGTGTCTGTTATATCACTGCCGCCGTAGGCTTCGGCGTAAGTGTCCTCTATATCGTAAGTCCACGGGAGCTTTACATCTCCGTCTTCAAAAGCGTTACCCAGCGTCTCCTTTTTTTCAAACTGGGGCTCGTCCGTAAATATGGCGGGGATTATGCTGTCAAATGCATAACCTACGACTTCCTTATATCTTTCATGCGTCACGCGTATGAATTCGTCTATCGCTTCCTTGTTTAATGTATCGACATATGTCTCATTGTTATACCAGGGCGAGCTTTCCTTTGTAAGGCAGTATACGGCCCATTCACCGTCCGCGCACTTTTTGTATTCTTTAAGTGTGCCGTCTTCATTGAGAGTCACGTTAAAACGCGCAACGGTATACGCGCCGCCGTTTTCTATCGCTTCGTCTTTAGGCAGCGTTTCCCTGTGTTTTTTTGTAAATAAGATATATCTGCATCTGTATTTCGGATTCTTCGTCACTATGCCGCCTGCCGACCCGGAGGGAAAACGGTCCTCGTCATACAGCCAGGCGAGCATATCCCGGCTCCTCGCCTCTTCAACGCAGAATCTTACCATATCCATGAACTCGTCACTGAGATAAGGCGTGCCCATGCCGGTTCTCGAATGCATATGGAACCCGCCGAATCCCATTTCTTTGAAATATCCTATCTGTCTCTTAAGGAGCCCTTTGTCGAGCTTGCAGTTCCATGCCCAGAAGGGCGCGGCTCTGTATTCGCATGTCGGATCTTTAAAAAGCTCATCGCTGAGTGTCTTATCGCTGTTTTTTTTATATAGCATACGGAATGCTCTCCTCGTTAATTTTACAGTACAAGCTTTATGAGATATGCCATAAACGGAAGCGTCACTATGGCAAGGAGCGTCGATACGAACACTCCCTCAGCCGCCATTTCATAATCGGAGCCGTATTCTGCGGCTATCGATACCGTGAGCGTACCCGCGGGCATGGCAAGCTGCATGACCGATATAGTCATCACCGATTCGGAAAGCCAACCCTGTTTCACCGCGAGAAGGAGGAGTGCGCCTATGGCGGCAGGCGCGATAAGGAGCTTCTGTAGTGACATAATGAGTACTACGAATTTACGGCTCATATTTTTGAAAAGGCCCTTTGAGCCCGCCAGTACGAGGCCTATAAATATCATTGAAAGAGGGCTTGTGGCCTTTCCTATCATGTCTGCGGTCTCAGGTATCACGGTGCCCGAAAGCTTCGATCTGAGGCCGGTGAGCACGAGCACTATCCCTATCACAAACATTATGAGATTGGCATTCAATATGTGTTTGAGGCCGTTTGCGAAGCCCTTGGTATTGTGTCTGCCCGCCAGATGCACGCCGAACGTCCATAAAAGCAGATCGTTTCCCACATTAAAGAAAAGCGCGTAAAATACTCCTATATCTCCGAAAAGTGCCTGAAAGAGCGGAAATGCGAAAAAGATCACGTTTCCGAACATGGACTGCATGAGATAAACATTCTTCGATGCCTCGGAGAGCTTCGTTATGCGCGTAAAAGGCAGCGTGAGCAGATATATCAGCAGCAGTGACACTACTGCGATGAGTATGAGCAATATACCGTCCTTGTAATTGTCGCGCGTGAAATCCGACGACAGCATCTTGCTCAAGATCAAAGCAGGCATCGTCACTCTCATTATGAGCTTCGATACGGCATCTCCCGTCCTGTCAGGCAGATAACGCGTCTTCCCCGCTATGAAGCCTATGGCTATGAGTATGAACAGAATGAGTATCTGCGACAGTATCGTACCTGTGTTCATATTTTCAATGGGCATTCGCTATTACCTCGATCCTACTCGAAGAACCGTATGTTGGAGACCTTTTGCACTCCGTCTATGGACAGCAGCGCATTGATCGCGCTCTCTCCGGCAGGCTGATCTATGCTGACGAAGGCTTCCGCCTTGTCGCCCTTATCCTTACGGCTCCACTGCACGGCAGCGATATTTATCCCCCTATCTCCGAGCACTGTACCTATGCGTCCTATGATACCCGGCACATCCCGGTTCTGTATCGCGAGTACATTTTCAGCGGGCTCAAAGTCAAGCTTATATCCGTAAAATTCCACTATCCTCAATTCGCTCTTTGCAAATACGGTGCCCGAAACGGAAAGCGTCCTGTCATCCGTAACAAAACGCACCGTTATGAGGTTCGTATATTTTTCAAGATAAGACGACTTGCTCTCCACAAGACCTATGCCCATCGATTCGAGCAGATTGCGGGCATTAACATAATTTACTCTTGTGGGCTTTATGACCTCAAGCAGTCCCTTTGCCACGGAAAGAGTATAAATGCCGGTGGACACATCCTCCTTTGCAAGGTCGCCGCTGTAAATTATCTCAACTCTCTTAAGAGGCTTCTTCTCCGTCTGAAAATATATCCTTCCGAGGGCTTCCGCAAGCTTCAGGTACGGCTTTATTTCTTCCAGATTTCCTCCGCTCACCTGCGGCATGTTCACAGCCGGCACCATATGGCCCTCAAGCGCCTCTCCCACGAGCTTCGTGACCGCCGTGCCCACATTGTAGTTGGCTTCGTCCGTAGACGCTCCGAGGTGCGGAGTTATTATACAGTTGTCAAGGGTGAGGAGAGGATTCTCGTAATCCTGATCCTCGGGCTTCTTATTGTAATTGGGCTCGGGATCCAGCACGTCAAGGGCGGCCGCAGCCACTTTCCCCGACACCAGTGCGTTGTAAAGCGCTTTTTCATTCACGAGCCCGCCTCTGGCCGCATTTACTATCCTGACGCCGTCCTTGCACTTTGCAAGCTCTTTTTCTCCCAATATACCGTATGTTTCGGCTGTCTTGGGAGTGTGTATCGTTATCAGATCGGCCTGAGAGAGCAGATCGTCCAGAGTTTCGCATCTCGCGACTCCGAGCTGTGTAAAATGCTCATTCCCTATATAAGGGTCGTACGCTATCACTCTCATATTCGAGCCCATGAGCTTCTTTGCCACAATGGAGCCTATCCTTCCGAGGCCTATTATGCCGGCAGTCTTCCCGTCCAGCTCGTTTCCTATAAATTTACCGCGCCTGAAATCGCCGCGTCTTCCCGCAGACACGGCCTGCACGAGATTTCTGAAAATAGCATATGCGTGTGTCACTGCAAGCTCGGCAGCCGCCATTATGTTGCTCTCGGGTGTATTTACGACGATGATGCCGCGCTCCGTGGCGGCTTTAAGATCTATATTGTCGACCCCGTTTCCCGCGCGGCCCACTACCTTAAGATTAGGCGCCTTACCCAGAAGCTCCTCATTCACCTTTGTGACGCTGCGCACTATGAGCGCGTCATATCCTCCTATTATGTCAAGAAGCTCCTCGCGCGATATACCGAACCGAACGTCCACATTGAAGCCCTTATTTTTAAGATGCTCGATTCCTTCAGCAGCTATGCTCTCAGTAACAATTATTCTCATTTCACAGACATTTCCTTTCGTAATATGAATATTTTTAGATCACAGTTCAAGTATGACTTCCTTGCCGGAACGTTCATACTGTCTGTATACGACACCGGCAGCGTCCATCATGCGTTTTGCGGCTATGACCGAGTCGGTATCCGCATATTTGTCGCTCCCGTATATGACTTCTTTTATTCCCTTTTGTATTATGGATTTTGTACATTCGTTGCAGGGAAAGAGCGTAGTATATATCCTTGCTCCCTGAAGCGGGCCCCCGTTATAATTGAGTATGGCATTCAGCTCCGCATGACATACATAAAAGTACTTTGTGTCAAGAGAGCCGCCCTCCCTCTCCCACGGGAATTCGTCATCCGAGCATCCTATGGGCATACCGTTGTATCCGAGAGAAAGTATCCTGTTGTCGCTCCCCACGATACACGATCCCACCGCCGTATTCGGATCCTTGCTTCTTTTTGAGGACAGTACGGCTATTCCCATAAAATACTCGTCCCATTTTAAATAATCCTGTCTTTTCAAGCTGTATCATTCCCTTCCGTTCTTTTCTGCAAGCAGGATCACGGCTTTCGGAGATTATATCACAAAACATTGCCCGTGACCAACTATTTGCATAAAATACGGCTTGAGAGTATAATTAGCCGGTCACAGATAAGAAAGGAACTGGTAACGGCATGAATAAAAAGCTTATATCCGTTATTGTGCCATGCTACTGCGAGGAAGAAGCCCTGCCGTACTACTGGGAGGAAGCGTCAAGAACTGCCGACAGCATGGACTATGTCGACTTTGAATTTTTATTTATAGACGACGGCTCCAAGGACGGCACCGTGAATGTGCTCAGAAGGCTTGCCGCCGCAGACAGCCGCGTGAGATATATCTCATTTTCAAGGAACTTCGGCAAAGAGGCCGCCATGTACGCCGGTCTCAAAAATGCGAAAGGTGATTATGCCGTTATAATGGATGCCGATCTTCAGGACCCGCCCTCTCTCCTTCCCGAAATGCTGAGGTTCGTCGAAGAAGAGGGATACGACTGCTCCGCCACAAGGAGGGTGACGCGTAAAGGAGAGCCGCCCGTACGTTCTTTATTCGCGCGCATGTTCTACAGGATAATGCGTCGCATCAGCAAGACCGATATAGTTGACGGCGCCAGAGATTACCGCCTCATGTCCCGTAAAATGGTGGACGCTATTCTCGAGGTGGGCGAATACAACCGCTTTTCAAAGGGCATATTCGGATGGGTAGGATTTAAGACTAAATGGATAGAGTATGAAAATGTGGAGAGAGTGAGCGGAGAGACTAAATGGAGCTTCTGGAAGCTGCTCGCCTACTCGATAGACGGCATAGTGGCGTTTTCGACGGCGCCGCTGCTGATATCATCCGTGACCGGCATACTTTTCTGTATGATATCATTTATTGCCATAGTAGTTATAATCGTGCGCCAGCTCATATGGGGAGGTTCCGCATACGGCTGGCCGTCGATGGTCTGTATAGTACTTATGCTGAGCGGGATACAGCTTTTTGCGATAGGCATCCTCGGTCAATATCTTTCAAAAACATATCTCGAGGTCAAGAAAAGGCCTATTTATATAGTAAAGGAGACCGAGCTTGACAATCCGGAAACGAGCGCCGTGAAATCCGAAGGCGGAGGCGCCTCGAATGTCATTAGCTCCCCCGAGGCCGGGTGACGGAGCGTGAGCTTTCCCGCATGAAGGGCCTGTCCCTGCATGCCGTGCATTTCACCGCGCCCGTAGAGCATGTCGCCCGTTATGGGGTGCCCTATGTATGACATATGAACGCGTATCTGATGCGTTCTGCCCGTTTCAAGCCTGCACTCTATGAGAGTGTGCCCCTCCAGTCTCTTGAGTACCGTAAAATGCGTGACGGCTTCCCTGCCGTCATGCGTGTTTACTGCCATTTTCTTTCTGTCGTTCGGATCTCTGCCTATAGGCACCGACACCGTGCCCGAACGCACGTCTATCAAGCCCTCCGTAACAGCCGTATATATCCTGTTCATTTCGTGTTTCTTGAGCTGTTCGGAAAGGCTTATGTGGGCTTCATTGTTTTTGGCAACGGCGAGCAGCCCCGTGGTATCCTTGTCTATCCTGTGAACGATCCCCGGCCTTATGACGCCGTTTATGTCGGATAGATCCCTGCACCGGTGCAGCAAGGCGTTCACGAGCGTGCCGCTGTAATGCCCGGGAGCGGGGTGCACCACCATTCCTCTCGCTTTATTTACTATAAGTATGTGTTCATCCTCATATACCACATCCAGCGGTATGTCCTCGGGTAAAATGCACAGATCCTCCGGAGGCGGCACGTCTACGGACACTTCGTCATTTTTGTGTATTTTATAATGTGTGCTCTTGACCGCGCCGTTTACGGTTATGTCGCCCGACTCTATGAGCTTCTGCGCGTAGCTCCTGCTCAGGTTTTCCGCGCAGGTTGACGCAAAAACATCGAGACGCATACCCACATGCTCCGCGCCCGCCGTATATGATCGGATCCAGCTGCCTTCATCGTCTGTCATTTGTCATTCTCCGAATATGCGGTGCGCGAGAGTGCCCGGTCTGAAAATGGGGCCGCCTTTTTTATGAAGGAAGACCGCATACACTATAAGTGTTATACATCCCAATGTTATGCACATATCAGCGAAGTTGAAATTGGGAAAATCATAGCCGAATATATTGAATGCCAGAAAATCTGTCACATAGCCCCTGAAAAATCTCTCTGTCAGATTGCCCGCCGCCCCTCCGAGAACGGCCGATAAGCAGAACATGACTGTTTTGTTCACGGTCGATGCGTATATTATGTAAATAAGAAGAAGCGAGCATATCACCGTGACTGCCGATAAGATATCCGTAGCAGACGAAAACATGCCCCATGCCGCGCCTGTATTCCTTATATGCGTAATGCTGAAGAATTTTTTTATGACTGTGATCTCGCCGTTGAAATTCACTTTATTTATTATGATCTGCTTTATGACAAGGTCGGCGGCAGCCGCAAACAGAGCGGCGAATATGCCAGCTATGAACCATAATGCGTCCTTTTGGGTCAGATTGTTCTTTATGCGTATCATTTTTCTTGTTATCACTCCGTGTACCAGCTTCCGATCTGTCCGAATGTATTCCAGAACGTAAAATTATGCTTCTGAACACCTTTGACATTGTTTTTAATGAGAACGGTCGCGTTTTTGGAATACAGCCCTATGATCGGCAGTGTTTCACTTGCTCTCGTATATATTTTTGCCGTCTGTGCCGCGGCATAATCTGCAAATGATGCTGCGCCTTGCACTCCGTCTCCGCCCTCGCCGGCGCCCTTAAATGCAAGCCGCAATGACAGCGTGAGGCTGTCCATGGATTCATCTGTGTAACCATTATAATTCAATCTGCCGTCCGTGGCAAACAGTTCGTACAAGTCGGGCCATACGCTCATTTCAAGATTCATGGCGGCAAAATCATAATCTCCCCCCAGCACCGCCGCCGCGAATTCATCCCTTGCATACTCCGTAACGGTACACTCCACATTCTTTTCGGCCAGCATTTTCTTTAAGGCCTGCGAAAGGCGCAATATGTCTTTATCGTCCGAATCTACTATCATGCTCACGCTTTCCGGTATGTCCGAACTGTCATATCCGCTCTCCGAATATTCCGCCTGGTAATACGTACCCGAAAATACAGGTATGAGCTTTACGGTTCCCTTTCCCGCTATAACGGCGTTCATGAGCGTGCGCCTGTCAGACGCGCCGTTTATGAAGCGTTTCAGTGAAATGCCGGCCTTCGCGGAAGGTACGAGGCACGTCGCAATATTGTCTTCATACGAGCAGCTCGTGTATCCTTCCCTTGATGAATATTTTACGGCGGCATCCTCTGAGAACAACATAACGTCCGATCCGCTGTTATAAAGCTCCTCCTGAGAAGAAAAATCCCGTATCTCAATCGTTCCTATAAGCGGCATTTCACCCCGGTACCTGTCATTGAGTACGAATTTATGAGTTTTACCGTCGGAGCCGGAATATTTATACTTTCCCGTGCCGTCGGGCTGCGTGAGATCATCCGTATTTTCGCTTTTGACTATGGGAAATATCATTTTATAGGGAATGAAAGCGTCCGGACTCTCCGATATTATCTCGAGCTCGTGGCGCGCCGTGACGTTCACTTCGCTTATACCCGACACGCACTCGCCGTACGTACCGCCCTTTTCCTTTATATATTCTATCGTATTCTTTACATCGTAAGCGGTGAGCTGAGCCCCGTCGTGGAAATATACATCTTCGCGCAGCTTGAAGAGCCACGTCCTGCCGTCATCGGCCGTACTCCATTCCTCGGCTATGCACGGTTCGGCCGACGCATCGACGCCGTATATTACAAGAGATTCATATACAAGCGTCATGAATTTAAGGACTGTGTCATTGGTCGATTCAAGAGGATTCAGTGTATCAAGTCCGCACACGCCTATCACTATGCTTCCGCCGGCTTTATCCCTGCCCGGGATATCATAGGCGGGCTTCGCAGTTTCCGGTATATTAAGAGTGGGAGCAGGGCGTTTTTCCGTAAAAGTGCCGCAGCCGCAGCTCATTACCGATAAAACGGCAGCGAGCAGCAAGGCGGCTGCGCGCGGCCCCGCTTTATTTGTCTTACTCGTTTTTTTGAAGCGTGAAACGATGCCTCTCATATTACGGTCACTCCAACGCTATCAGGGCGGCCATTGCGCCCGTTCTTCCCTTATCTCTTCTGTGTGAGTAAAACATATCTTCACACTCATACGTACATCTTGTGTCTGTGTATATGTTTTCCGGGCGAAGTCCGGCTTCCGTGAGCGTACGGTATACAAAACCGCTCACGGATATGTGAAATTTCCCGTTTGCCCTATATACGAGCTCTCCTTCGTCTGCCGCGCTCCCGAACGACTCTTTCATGGCATCGTACACGTCGCTGTCGGTCTCAAAATGCTCTGCGCATATTGACGGCCCTATCACGGCCTTCATGCGCGCCGGCTCGGCTCCGAGCTCATGCTTCATGGCGGACACGGCGCAGGCGGATATTTTACGGGCAGTGCCTCTCCAGCCCGAATGTACCGCGCCTATCGCACCGGCCCCACTGTCATACAAAAGCACGGGCACGCAGTCGGCATGCACCGTGCAGAGCACGATACCGGGCACATTCGTTATCATCGCGTCATATCCGTATTGCTCCATGCCCTCCGGGAAAGGAGCCGTTATACCCATGCCGGCCATATCCTGTGTAACATTCAGCACATGGGCTGTATGGAGCTGAGGTACGCGCGTCATTTTACCGGGATCGACGCCCGCCGCCTCGGATACGCGTCTGTAATTCTCCTTCACGTTCGCGCTTGACGGTTCCCGCGAAAAGCTCATATTAAGCGAAGCGCACGCTCCGGGCGATACGCCGCCGGAACGCGATGTGAAGCCGTGTCTTACGCCTTTAAGTATATCGTATCGTGTGAGGACAACAGGCTCAGCCGGCATCATACATCTCCTTAAGCAGAGATATCTCGGCCTTGTAGCCTTCAATGTCATTGGGCGTTTCGAGGAAGAAAGGAAGATCCCTCAGCTTTTCGTGGTTAATGATCCTCTTAAACGCGTCTTTACCGAGATGACCCTCGCCTATCTTCTCATGTCTGTCCTTATGGCTCTCAAACAGATTCTTTGTGTCGTTTATATGGATCGCATTCAGCCTTTCGAGCCCTATTATGTCGTCGAATTTATGAAGTACGCCGTCCAGATCGTTCAATATATCGTATCCGGCGTCATACACGTGGCACGTGTCGAGGCACACTCCCAGTTTATCGGAAAGCTCCGTTCGGTCCATTATCTCTCTCAGCTCTTCAAACCGTGAGCCTACCTCGCTCCCCTTGCCCGCCATCGTTTCAAGCAGCACGGTCGTGTGCATATCCGGCTTCAGTATGGCATTCAGCGTATCCGATATTTTGGAAATGCCCGTCTCGATCCCCTGCCCCACATGGCTTCCGGGGTGAAAATTATACATGTTTCCGGGTATATATTCCATTCTCGCGATATCATCCGCCATTGTGTTTCTTGTAAACTCCCACACATTTTCCGCCGCGGCGCACGGGTTCAGAGTATAAGGCGCGTGAGCGAGAATCTTTGCAAAGCCCTTTTCTTCGGCTGCCTTTACAAATTCCGCCGCATCCTTTTCGTCCACCGGCTTTGCGCCGCCTCCGCGCGGATTACGTGTAAAAAACTGAAATGTGTTTCCTCCCACATACTCGGTCTCCTTGAGACAGTGCATATAACCCTTTGAAATTGAAAGGAAGCAACCTATATTAAGCATGCCTCACACTCCCGTCACATAACGTAATTGAATCTTCCGAAGGGCGCGCAGTCGCCGTCACGGTAAAATTCCATTACGTCAGACATTTCAACATTGTCTATCCATTTGAATTCATACCCGGGCTCTGTTCCCGGCTCGGATCCCGTGATGCTCCTCGGTACCTTCAGCGCCATTTTGTTGCCTTCTATATGGGTCTCAATGTCTCCCACATATTCGGAGCTTCCGGTCTTCATGGAGAAGCACTTGCCGGCAGTTATCTTGTAGTCGTATCCTTCCCAACCCGTATCCTTGCACCTGTCCGTATCAAGCAGGAGCGTAACGGCGTTCGCATGCCCTGTCTTTATATCGGCGGCACATTCTATATAGAAATAGATATTATCATCGTCATAGGCGTATTTCGCAAGGGTGAAATCATTTATTCCCGTCTTATTCCTGTATACGAGCTCTCTGCCCAGTCCCGGATAATCTCTGTTTGCGGCGCTTCCTTTGTGCGCGTAATATTCGGGCTTTACGTCATCCCACTGCGAGAAGTCGCTTATGTCTATCTTTTTCCTGACATTGCTTCTTTCAATGTGGCGGAGTCCTTTATATTTTCTTATGTTCGCAACGAGCTGCATGTAATAAAGATCCTTATATCCGTCCTTATCCGGCTCTATATCGCGGCTGTGCTCTTTGTCGTACTGATCCACGAACGCAATCTGCGTGCTGTTATCATCCGCGATCCACGGTTTGCCCGGGAATTTTCCCATTATCCATTCGTTCCAACCCGTAACAAATACAAAATCCGGATCTATCTTAAACGCGTTGTCCCACTGCTCCTGTATATTGTAGCCGTACTTATACGACTCGGGCGTGAGCTTTGTATGCTTATATTTTTCGGTATAGCTTCTTCCGTATGTTCCTTTATCGTTAAAATGCGTGCATATCCTCCCGTCTCTGGCGTTCTGTCCTACGCCCACGGTGCACATCTCGTATCTTCCGTCTTCCTTCTTTACATAGCCGTTCTGAGGAGCCTTTTCCAGCCATCCCCAATGATCCGGCCTTGACGGGCCTCCCGCATACATAGGCTGAGGCGCCCTGAATGTAAAGAACTCACGCATTTCGTTCAGAAGTGCCGTATCAAAATCTGACTTGCCCTTCTCGGGTATCGACTCCGGATATGCGAGCACGAGCGGCTTCCCGTCGAGCATATACCAAAGATCCCGGTACAGCCCCGGCTTATACATATCCTGATAAACGGATCTGAGCATGTAAAGTGTGCTGGGCATGGGCGCGAAATTCATTATAAAGGCAACCTGAGGCGTCTTTATTCCGTCTTTTCTCGCTTTGTGGAATTCCTCCAGCAGCGCCATGTACGAGTCCTTCCAAACGAGCGCCCCGTTCGTCGTATCGAAAAGCAGGGCATCGACGCCCGCATCCGCGAAATACTGAGCGTGCTTGCGTATTACATACGGGTCATCATTTCTGTAAAATCCGTAAAACGGCTCGCTCCAGTGTACGGTCTCGCCGGGAGTCCACGCGGGATGATTTATATCGTATTCGGCCTCCGGGTGCTTCTTGAGCACTTTTTCGAGGCTTATGGGCTTTGAATACACGCTCTGGTTTCTCCATGTCCAATAGAAAAGACCCACCGCGCGCTTCTTCGGTCCTCCGCATTCGGAAGCATCCGGGAGCTTTCTGCCCAGTGAGTCTGTCGCTGTTATAAGATCGTTATCCGTTTCCCTGAAATCCTCGCACGGCACGTAGGTGCCCGCATTTTCACGGTAATCGGTCTCCGTAAAAATAAATCTGTCAAAATACGCCCGCACATTCGTGCGGAACGATATGTCGTATGTCCCGCTCTGTATTTCGGGTATATAAACATGAACGGTCTCTGTATCTCTGTATCCTGCGGTGGCGGTGAGTGCCGCAACCGCTGTCACCTCGCCGTTTACGCATACATCGAGTTCAAATGCGCTGCCCTCGGCCATATATGAAATATCAAGGCCTCTCACCGTGTGTTTAAATTCGGTGTTTTTGTAACAAAACTCATTTTCGCCGGCGGCAAGCCTTCTTCCGGCTTTTAATACAGTTTCCATAAATACCTCCTATTTTTTCTTTCCGAAGAAAGTTTTTTTCTCCTGCTGATGCGATTCGGCGCCGTTTTCTCCCGAACGGTACGAGCTCAGAGTCCCGCCGCAGGATGCGTCGAACTGTTTAAGGAGCTCCTTCTGTCTGTCATTCAGGAATTTCGGTATCTCAACAGTGATATGAACATATTGATCGCCTCTTCCCGAGGATTGCAGCTTGGGAACACCCTTTCCTCTCATTCTGAGTGACACTCCGCTCTGCGTGCCGCCCGGTATATTGAGCTCCACGGGACCGTCTATCGTTTCGATCTGTATCGTGTCACCGAGAGCAGCCTGCGCTACAGATATCGTTTTCTCAACGTGAATGTCAAAGCCGTCTCTTTGAAGCACCTTGTGCGGCCGTACCCTTACCGATACGAGCAGATTGCCTGCCGGGCCGCCTTTTGAGCCGGGCTCTCCCATTCCCGCTATTGAGATCGCCTGTTCGTTGTCTATTCCGGCGGGTATCTTGACATGTATCTTAACTGCCTTGCGCACTGTTCCCTTTCCTCTGCATTCCGGACAGGGATCGTCTATCATTTTACCGGTGCCGCCGCATTTATCGCACGTCTTGACGTTCATGAACTGTCCGAAGGGCGTATTCTGCTTTACCTGAACCTGCCCCGTACCGCCGCACACATTACAGCGCTTTACGTTCTTTGATCGGGAACCCGTGCCTTCGCACGCGTCGCACGACACATTTTTGTTTACCGTTATATCCTTTTCTGTTCCGAAAACGGCCTCATCAAACGTTATCTCCATGGAAACGCGAAGGTCGGCGCCTCTCTGCGGGCCGCCCCTGCTCCTTCCGCCTCCGAAGCCTCCGAAACCGCTCCCGCCGAATATAGTGTCAAATATATCGTTGACATCGAATCCGAAGCCTCCGAAGCCGCTTCCGCCTCCGAAGCCTCCCGTGCCGTCAAAAGCAGCGTGGCCGAACTGGTCGTATTTGGCGCGTGTTTCGGGATTACTGAGTATCTGATATGCCTCTCCCGCCTCTTTAAACTTGGCCTCAGCCTCCGGATTGTTCGGATTGAGATCCGGATGATATTGCTTTGCGACTTTCCTGTATGCCTTCTTTATTTCATCGTCAGTCGCCGTTTTTGAGACGCCGAGAATTTCATAATAATCTCTCTTATCCGCCATATAGCCGATATTCCTCTTTCCGTCAAAATATCAAAACATGATGTACGAAATCAACGGGCTTCACATAAATACGTGAAGCCCGGTATTCTTTTGCGGTAATTATTTGTTGTCGTCAACGACAGTATAATCCGCATCCACGACATTGTCGCCGCCTCCGTTTCCGCCCTGAGACGATGCGTCAGGCCCCGCTCCGGCGGCTCCGGCTGCACCCGCGGCGCCCGGATTCTGCTGATATATTTTCTCGGAAACCTTGTAAAATGCCTGCTGGAGTTCCTCCGTTGTCCTTTTCATATCATCGGTGTTATTTGCGGTTATGGCATCCTTTACCTTCTGTATCGCGGCTTCTATAGCCGACTTATCGGATGCGTCGAGCTTATCGCCGAGATCCTTCACCATCTTTTCGGACTGGTATACGGCTGTGTCCGCCTGATTCTTTATGTCTATGGCTTCCTTGGCCTTCTTATCCTGTGCGGCGAATGTCTCGGCATCCTTTACGGCCTTCTGTATGTCCTCTTCGGAAAGGTTCGAGGAAGCCGTTATGGTTATCTTCTGCTCCGCGCCTGTTCCGAGATCCTTTGCGGATACGTTCACGATACCGTTTGCATCTATATCGAATGTGACCTCGATCTGAGGCACGCCTCTGGGCGCCGGCACTATGCCTGAGAGCTGGAATCTACCGAGAGTCTTGTTGTATGCGGCCATTTCACGCTCGCCCTGTAAAACGTGTACGTCAACGCTCGTCTGGTTGTCTGCGGCCGTTGAGAATACCTGGCTCTTCTTGGTAGGTATCGTTGTATTTCTCTCTATAAGCTTTGTAAATACTCCGCCCATTGTCTCTATTCCCAGTGACAGAGGCGTTACGTCGAGAAGGAGCAGATCCTTTACGTCGCCGGTGAGAACGCCTGCCTGTATCGCAGCGCCTATCGCTACGCATTCATCCGGATTTATTCCCTTGAACGGCTCCTTGCCGAGATAGCGCTTAACGGCATCCTGAACGGCAGGTATACGTGTCGATCCGCCTACGAGAAGTATCTTGTCTATCTTCTCCGGTGTGAGTCCCGCATCCTTCATGGCCTGGCGCGTCGGTCCCATAGTCTTTTCAACAAGATCCGATGTGAGCTCGTCAAATTTCGCTCTCGTAAGATTTATGTCCATGTTCTTCGGTCCGTTGGCGTCAGCCGTGATATAAGGAAGCATTATGTTCGTGGACATTACTCCGGACAGCTCCTTCTTTGCCTTCTCTGCGGCTTCGCGGAGTCTTTGCATTGCCATCTTATCGGTGGAAAGATCTATGCCGTTTTCTTTTTTGAATTCGGATACGAGATGATCTATTATCTTCTGATCGAAGTCGTCGCCGCCGAGGTGCGTGTTTCCGTTGGTGGCGAGAACTTCGAACACTCCGTCGCCTATCTCGAGTATGGAAACATCGAACGTACCTCCTCCGAGGTCGTATACCATTATCTTCTGGTCATGTTCCTTATCAAGTCCGTACGCAAGGGCGGCGGCCGTAGGCTCGTTCACTATTCTGAGCACCTCGAGTCCCGCTATCCTTCCCGCGTCCTTTGTAGCCTGACGCTGTGAGTCGCTGAAATATGCCGGAACCGTTATCACTGCCTGTGAAACAGTCGTTCCGAGGTAGCTCTCGGCATCGGCTTTGAGCTTTTGAAGTACCATCGCGGATATCTCCGGAGGCGTATATGATTTGCCGTCTATGGATATCTTCCTGTCCGAACCCATATCTCTCTTTATCGATATGATCGTTCTGTCCGGATTCGTTACGGCCTGCCTCTTTGCAAGCTCTCCCACAAGACGTTCACTTGCTTTATTTGCGGTCGCTCTTGTAAAAGCCACTACCGACGGAGTCGTTCTCGCTCCCTCAGCATTTGCTATTACGACGGGCTCTCCGCCTTCCATTACTGCCACACACGAGTTTGTTGTTCCAAGATCGATTCCTATTACTTTAGCCATTGTCTTTTCCTCCTGTAATTACAATGCATGTTTTTTATTTTTTATATATCGTCAATTTGCAACCTTGACCATACTGTGACGTATGACCTTGTCGCCTAATCTGTAGCCCTTTTCAAATACTTCCACTATCTCATTTTCGCCCGCCTCTTCGCTGTCCGTATGCATCACGGCATTGTGGAGACCCGGGTCGAACTGCTCCCCCTGAGCCTTTATCTCTTCTATTCCGGACGATGACATAGCATCCGTAAATTTCTTATATATGAGATTCACTCCGTCTTTATAACTCTGACATTCCTCCGGGACTGTCATCCTGAGAGCTCTTTCAAAATCGTCCGTTATCCCTATTATGCTCTTCCATACGTCGGCCTTTGCGTCGGTATAACGCGTTTCGTTTTCTTTCGCCGTACGTTTTCTGAAATTATCATATTCGGCTGCGAGCCTCGTATATTTTTCCTTGAGCTCGGATATCTCATTAAGGAGCGCATCGTTCTGCTTGCGGAGCTTTTCGTTTTCGGCATTCTGTTTCTTCTTGCCGAGGAAGCCCTTGTCCTTGTCTTTCTCCCTGCCCTTTTCTTTATCCTTATTTTCCTTATCGGCTCCGGCTTCGGCTTCTGCTCCGGAAGCAGCTTCAGCCTCAGCTTCTGCCTCCGCTTTCGCAGTTACGGCCTTGCCCTCCGCCTGATCCGCAGCCGCAGCTTCAGCAACCGCAGCTTCAGCAGCTGCTTCCGCTTCGGTCGTTCCGTCCGTTTCGGTTTTTTTTGACTCATTCAGATTATCTTCCATACCATACCTCCGTATTATTTAGGCAGCAACCTTTTCCTGACATACTCGAGTGCGGATATGACCTTTCCGTAATCCATCCTCGTAGGCCCTATCACACCTATGGTACCTATGTCCACGCCGTCCACACTGTATGTTGCCGTCACTACCGAGCAATCCGTTACCGCAAGCATCTTGTTCTCGGTTCCTATCCTTATGACGATATCGCTCGCTTCCGCATCTCCGCAGCTGTGAAGGAGTCTGGCAAGCTCATCCTCCTTATTGAACAGCTCTATGAGCGCCTTGGCCTTTGAAATGTCATTGAATTCGGGATGTTCAAGGAGATTAGCGGTTCCTTCAGTATATATTTCCGCGGAATCGCACTGCTTTATACATTCCAGTACTCCGTCCACTATCGGTAAGATCCTTTCTCTTTCTATACCCGAAAGAGAAACTATGTCATTTATCATGGTGATCGAAATATCCTGCGCTCTGTATCCCGAAAGTATATTGCCGCATATGACATTGAGCTTGGACAGCTCTTCACCGAGGAGAGGTTCCCTGAGCTTCACTATCTGATTTTTGATGACATCGTTATCAAGTACGACTATCACGAGCACCCTGTCAGTATCAAGAGATATTACCTTAAGTGTCTTGATCGCATGTTTATTGACGCTTTCAGCCATACCGACAGCCGCATAATGCGTTATCCTCGACACTATCTCCGATGCAGCATGAACCATTCCGTTAAGCTCATGTATACGCTTCTCCATAAAGCTGCGTATTGCTTCAAAATCCTCCTCCGTGGGCTTAAGCGAGCTGTTGTCCACGGGATCCATGAGCTTATCGACATACAATCTGTAACCTTTGTCGGACGGTATCCTCCCCGCAGACGTATGCGGCTGTGAAAGATAACCCATCTCTTCAAGGTCTGCCATCTCATTCCTGATGGTGGCCGAACTCAAGCCCATATCGTACTTTTTGGCAATGGTGCGCGAGCCCACAGGCTCCATACTTGAAATGTAGTCATCGATTATTGCCTTCAATATTAACATTTTACGAGCATCAAGTTCTTCATACCCCATCTGTATCATCCCTTTTCGGTTGTTAGCACTCTACTTGCTTGAGTGCTAACAACTGTATATATTATAAGACATATTTTTCTTATGTCAAGCACTGTTTTGCCTTTTTTATAATTTTGTGTGATCGCAGCTGCTGCCGTCAAAAAAATCGGGTCAGGCCCGCATATGGGGTCTGACCCTTACAGCAAAATATCACGATATTTTCATACGTCAGCTTTTGGGTGTAACGAAACAACGGGGTCTGTCGCTTCATAATATCTTGTACTGTGAACATGCTCACACCCCGGTACTGAAAATACACGATCCGTGTCGCTTGTCTTTTCATATAAGTACACCGGGCGGTAATATCCGTACATGTCATATACATATATTATCTGAACAGGCGTTTCAACAATACGGTCATTTATCCTGCTGTCAGGATCTTCTTCAGTATCCGGAGAAGATCTGTAGAAAGAATTTGAAAATCCGGGTACGACAAAACCCTCTCCCGCATCGATCTTCTTCTTATTATCATCCCATGACGATATATCCGCTTCATATACCTCTTCTAAATAATCATCGGTAAAATAGACGAGCTCGACTTCAGGGTAAGTGTCATAGGCGTCATTATCATAAGAAAATCCGTCTTCATATGTCATTATGATACGCTTAGTGATACCGTTATAAGTCTTGATCCTGTTTGCATCATCATCGGTCGTTTTTTCTTTAATATCAACCTTCACACTGTGTGCCGACGTGTCCCGATAAAGTATATTCACTTCGTATTCACTCATGTGGAATATATTATTGAATTTATCTACAAACGCCCTGATATCATCTGTTATCTCACTGTCGCTCTTGCCAAAAAAATCAAAATCAACCAGCCCGCAGCAGTAGGCATTCGATCTGACAGCAAAGGAACCGTTAGAATATGCCATAACATAACTGAGATTTTTATATTTATCTCCGAAGTTGATCTTTGTGTATTTCAAATCCTTCGTACCCTGTACAACCCTGTCCGAATACGTATAGTCGTCACCGTCTTTAAATTCAAACGCATCAAAGATCTCCCTTGCATATCCGATTGTGCTTTCCATAAAATTGCACTTATATACGGGAAGCGATGTCGGAGGCTCAATTTCTGGATAGTTAATGTCGCCGCTGTGATCTACGTTGAGATGAAGCAAAAAAGGAATGAATTTGTCAGAACCTTCTATGCGACCCAACGATATTTCATTGTCCGGTTTGCCGTTATCTGCATTGCAGGAAGCAAATGTGCCTATAAATATCGCAACGGCAATCAAAAGAGACAAAATCCTTTCATGTTGTATTCTCTTCTTCATTTTAGGTCAGCTCCTTTACACACATGGTACCACGTAAAAATTTGTATGTCAATACATAACAAATATCATGTGTGACCGCAGAGGCTCTGTCCTGCGCCGCAGCGCGTTTTATCAATCCTGCTTTACGAGCACGAGCGGATATAACAGCTCAGCCAATTCGGCATCCTCTCCGAAGCCTTCGAGAAGCGTCACGGTCTTACCGTCCGACGAGAATTCATATGTGTCGTATTGGCTGTCGTCAAGCGCTTTATCCTTATCCGCCTCTGTATACAGCTTGCCGTTTTCTGCTTTCCACTTGCCTTCGCCTGTAATATCTTCTACCATATCATCCAGCATTTCTTCTCCGAATATCTCGTCTACGAAGGCTTCGAATGTCGTGCCGTTCTCAGCCATATATTCATCCACCGTCTTATCGTCGCCCGATTCGGCGAGCAGATCGTTCAGATATTTTCTGAGTCCGTCCTTCATTGTGTCCTTTATGCCGTCCATGGCGGAGGAGGCTGCATCTTCGTCCGTTTCAAGGGTGTACGTACCGTCTTCTTCAAATGTAAAGGTTACTGCCAATTTCAGTTCCTTAAAATCAAGGTATTCCGCCATATCGGCGTCCTGTTCGGCTACCACGCTCGTTATAAGCTTGCCGAAATCCACATCCGCATCCCATTTGCCTATAAATTTCTCACTGTCGCTCTTCTCTGCCTGGCAGCCGCACAGAACCAATGAAAATATCAGTACAACAGCCAATGACGCAGCGCATATTTTTTTCATTTCATTTTCTCTCCTTCGTTATATTTTCACCGTAAAATGAAAGAGGTTTTCCGTATGACGGAAAACCTCTCTGCCTGCATATTTTACTTGTTAAGAGCTTCCTCAACGGCAACTGCGCACGCAACGGTCGCGCCTACCATCGGGTTGTTGCCCATACCTATGAGACCCATCATCTCAACGTGTGCCGGAACGGACGAGGATCCGGCGAACTGAGCGTCTCCGTGCATACGGCCCATTGAATCGGTGAGTCCGTATGAAGCGGGTCCCGCCGCCACATTGTCCGGGTGCAGAGTACGTCCCGTACCGCCGCCGGATGCGACTGAAAAATACTTCTTTCCGTGCTCTATCGCCCACTTTTTATATGTGCCCGCCACCAGGTGCTGGAATCTCGTGGGGTTCGTGGAGTTACCGGTTATTGAAACGTCCACGGCTTCCTTCTGCATTATGGCAACGCCCTCGTTCACGTCATTCGCTCCGTAGCAGCGCACATTCGCGCGGTCGCCGTCCGAGAACTTCCTGACTTCAACGACCTTGAGCTCTCTCGTGGCAAAATCGTAATCCGTCTTTACGTAAGTGAATCCGTTTATCCTGGATATTATATAAGCCGCGTCCTTGCCCAGTCCGTTGAGTATTACCTGAAGAGGTTCTTTTCTCACCTTGTTGGCCGTCCTTGCTATTCCGATAGCGCCCTCGGCGGCAGCGAACGATTCGTGACCTGCCAGGAAGCAGAAGCACTTCGTTTCCTCTCTTAAGAGCATTGCTCCCAGATTTCCGTGACCGAGTCCCACTTCTCTTGCATCGGCGACCGATCCGGGTATGCAGAATGACTGAAGTCCTATGCCTATGGCCTCGGCGGCCTCGGCGGCTGTCTTTACTCCCTTGCGGAAGGCTATAGCGCATCCCACTGTGTATGCCCATACGGCATTCTCGAATGCTATGGGCTGTACTCCTTTAACTATCGAAGCAACATCGACGCCCTTCTCGTCGCATATCGCCTTTGCTTCCTCGAGAGAAGCTATCCCGTATTCGGAAAGGGCTTTGTTTATGCCGTCTATTCTTCTTTCATAACCTTCAAATCTTACCATGGTTCAGTTCCTCCTTATTCATTGCGGGGGTCTATGACCTTAACGGCATCGGCATATCTTCCGTATGTACCTATGTTCTTCTCATAGGCCTCTTTGGGATCTACGCCTTTTTTGATGGCATCCATCATTTTACCGAGATTGACAAATCTGTAACCTATGACCTCGTCATTTTCGTCGAGTCCTATATTGAGAACATAGCCCTCGGCCATTTCGAGGAAGCGCACGCCCTTCTCTTTTGTTCCGTACATCGTTCCTATCTGAGTGCGGAGACCCTTGCCGAGATCCTCAAGTCCTGCTCCCACGGGAAGACCTTCCTCCGAAAACGCGGACTGAGTCCTTCCGTATACTATCTGTAAAAATATCTCACGCATAGCAACATTTATAGCATCGCATACAAGGTCTGTGTTAAGAGCTTCAAGGAGAGTCTTTCCTCCGAGTATTTCGGCGGCCATTGCGGCGGAGTGCGTCATACCCGAGCATCCGAGAGTCTCTACGAGAGCCTCCTCTATTATTCCGTTCTTAACGTTAAGCGTCAGCTTGCACGCTCCCTGCTGCGGCGCACACCAGCCCACGCCGTGTGACAGGCCCGAAATATCCGAGATCTCCTTTACCTTTACCCATTGACCTTCCTCAGGTATAGGCGCCGGGCCGTGATTAGGTCCCTGCTTGACACACATCATTTTCTGTACTTCATGCGAGTAATTCATGTGTTAATAACCCCTTTCTGTAATTGTGCGTCTAATTATAACGCTCTTTACCGAAAATAACAAGCGTTCCGAAGCTCGATCCCACATCAAAATCGCCGCTTGCGCCTTCTGTCTGCCCGCTTCCCACGTATACCGGTTCAAGAGTATCCGAACCCGCCCGTAAAACGTAAAGCTCTTTATCGTGAGCGCCGCTCTCCCCTTTGTCTGTCACAAAATAAGTGCCCGAACCGCAGGGGAATACCTCGATCGACAGCTGCTTCTCCGCAAGCGCCGACGTTCCCAGTATATCCTCATATAAAACGCTGCCGCCCGAGAGAAGGGATGCGGATCTTACACTCCCGTCTTCAAAATAAGAAATATATACATATTCACGCCCGGCGTCATTCGCAGCCGCAGGCGCAGGTGCGCTCATACGCCTTGAAGGAGGCACATTGAGCTCCTCTGCGCTGTATGACGCGCCGCTCGGCACAAGCGCCGTAAGGCCGTAATTGTAACTGTTGATCCCGTTCATCCAGCTTCCCGTATTTTTCGGATTTAATACAAAGCTCCCGCCTGTCAGCATATTCACGTAAAATACTCCGTTTTCGGCCTCGTATACGCTCATATGCTCTTCCAACATGCCCGTATTTTTTCGGTATTTTAAAGGGAGCGTCATGAGCCTTACGGCCTCTTCACCGTCGCTGTTGAGAAGGTACAGAGAATCCTTAGTTGCGGCTATCATGTACGTGCCGTCTGAGTACGGCCTCACGCATCCGAATATACGGTATATGTCCCCGAGCTCCGGATACATGTCATACGTACGGTCTTCCGAAATGCAAGTGATACGTTTATTGTTTTTTGTGTAATACAGCTTATCGCCGTTTTCGAGCCTGTGCGTAAATTCCGGTATCATACCGTAATAGCCGTACGTGACAGGCGCTTCAGATGCGCCGTTCAGTATCACGTCTTCTCCGTTCCTGCGGCAGCACACCGTGAAATCATCGTAATAATCGTCGTAGTTGTATTCTGCCTTTCCGGGAAAATATACCTTTTCGACTCCGTCCGCCAGCTTTCCGACAGTTTCATTCGCGCCGTCATACCTGAAGAGCTCTCCGTCTGCATTTACGTACACCACGCTTGAGTATGCCTCAAATATTCCGGCAGCGGATATGGATTCCGCTAAAAGGTCGCTCGTTCCCGCCGTTTCTCCCGTAACGTCGGAGCGGTACGCATACAGCTTGTTTGACTGCTCGTATCCGGTAGCATATACGAGCGTTAACGCTTCATTTCCGTCGTTCTCCATTATGTCAAAGCTGTCAGCCCTGTCGGTCACGTAAAATGCCTTTCCGAGCTCGACGTCAAAGTAATAAAGATACGGTATCTCGTTGAATTCAAGGCGGTATACAATGTATCTGCCGTCATCGCTCACAGAGCAGTTTTTCTTATATTTTATCTGTTCGTTAAAATCCATAAATGAGCCGTAATATGCTATGTTTATGCCTGCGGGCGTGACGTCGAAGGACCCGGTGCCTACGGCAAGCATGAGCTTTCCGTCTTTTGTAAAAAGACACGGTACGTCCCTGTCCGCCGCGCCGTACATTTCACCGTCGCTGTATTCCGTATGTACGAGCGTTTCATCGCCTTCTTCGGGCTGCAGAATGGCCGCGCTGAGACGCATGTCTATCGCGTTAACGGTAAGTATAAAATATATCAGTATCACCGCCGCTGTGACGGTCGCGATCTTGATCATCTTCCTGAGTATCTTATTCATTTCGGCCGTTATTCCTCCAGCTGTTCTTGGCGGCTGTCACGACAGCGCTTAATGAAAGCAGCGCAAACCACAGCATCGCCTCCGGAAGCTTATCGGCGGCAGATGCGAATGTCATCGCAGAGCGCAGCTTTGTCATGTTTTCGGAAAAATCCGCTGCCGACGTAAAATATTTCATTTTATATCTGCATCCCGAGCTTTCGGTCATATATGCATATATGCCGCCGCTTTTGTCCTGAGTATACAGGACTTTGACGTCGGACGGTATCTCAACGGATACATCGTCTACAGTCAGATAATATACTTTGCTCGTCGGGTACGCGGCTCTTGATATAGCGAGTCTGAATTTTCCGTCTTTATCCAGCTTATCAAGGGATTTTTCATTCAATATGCTCGGCACTCTGAAATCGTTGAGTGCGGAATACACCCGGGTCTCCGTTTCATTGCCGTCCGGGTCAAGCTCGGTTATAAATGCGGATGACTGCACGGATTCGCCCGTATCTCTCAGAGAGCTTCCCGTGTATATATAATAATCCGCGCCGTGCCCGTACAACCTGAGCTCATCGAACCTGTCGGGCGCAAGGGACGAAAGTATTATATCCGATTCACTGTAATCGAAATATCTGCCGTATATTTCAATGCTCCCGTCAGGCGCCTGCTGTATTTCCATTGCCGCAGACACACAATTTCTGTGATCAAAAAGATCACGGCTCCATAAAAGCTCTCCCGAATTCGAAAAAGCCTCCGCAAAACCGCGGCTGAAATTATTTGTCTCCCGGTCCTCGGAGTAAGCGCCGATAATGACGAACATGTCATCCGTAAGCACGGCTCCGGATATTATCTGTTTCTTTTCATATGTAAATATATTCTTTATATGCTCGTTTTGGGTATCGTAGAGCACCGCTGATGTGCCGCCGGTCAGTGCTATATATCTCATATCGGTATCGGGAATAAAGGCGCCGTTATATTCGGGCAGCTCCTGCTCATATACGCCCGGATCCAATTCCGCAGCCACGGAAACGGCAGCAGATGAGCCCGTGACAGACACCGAATACAGCTTTACGGTGCCGTCCTCCTCACACAAGATGCATATCCTGTCCGCACTGTTCCTTATATCGCGTATCGTAAAATCGTCAGCCTTGTCCCCTATTCTTCCGTGAAATATCTCTTTGCCTTCTTTTGTGTAAATAAACAGATGCGATCCGTTTTCGTTTTCGGACGAGCTTATGACGGCGGACATACGTCCCGGATCCGTATGCGACCGATCCTCGAGCGCGAACAGATATTCAGGCTCAAGGCCGTCGTATGACAGACCGCTGTCGGGCGTCAGATAGTCGTTCACTGTATTTACATAATGCCCTATAAAGCCTGTTATTATTATCATTATAATTATCACAGATAATGTACTTATCAGTATTTTCTTAAGCATTTCCCAAACCTCACACAGTATCGGCTGTAGTATATCACGTATCTCGTAAAATGAACAGTGAAATTATATTCCGAAATGCCAAAACAAGTATTGACAACCGTTTGGCCGATGTGTATAATGATGCACGTTGTCTGCTGGTGTAGCTCAGTTGGTAGAGCAACTGATTTGTAATCAGTAGGTCGGGGGTTCAAATCCGTCCACCAGCTCCAGTCGCTCACAAGGCGGCTGATATATATCGGGAGATTTCCAGAGCGGCCAAATGGGGCAGACTGTAAATCTGTTGTCACTGACTTCCGTGGTTCGAATCCACGATCTCCCACCACACAGTGTCCGGACACTCAGAAAATATCGAGGATCCGGGCACTTTTATTTTTCTTTTATTTTTACTTTTGTTTTTACTTTTATTTTTAATTTTTATTTTATTTATATTATTTTATTCCTGCTTTGCAGGCTGCATATCCTGAACATTCGCGTCTTTTACAAAATTGCGCCAGCTGAAGCCCTGCGTTTTCGGGAGGCTGTCCTCGCTGAGAGTGCTGCCGTAGAAATAGAGCTCGAATATTTTACCGGCGAGAGGGATCGCATTTGCTCCCTTTGCGCCGTGCTCTATTACTATCGACACGGCGATCTCGGGATCGTCCGCTGGTGCGTAGCATATGAGCACCGAGTGAGAGCTCTGCCCGAATGCCTCCATTCCCGTTTCCGGCGTTCCCGTTTTCGCGGCCACAAATCCTGCCGGGAAAGCCGCAAATGCCTTTTGTGCGACCTCGCTTTCGGCAACCATCTGCTTCATTCCGTTTTTGACGATGTCAAGATATTCCCTTGATACGTCGATCTGCGCGGCGTCCGCATTCAGGCCGGATTTATCGAGCACCGTCTCTCCCGTATTCGTTTTTATATTTTCAATGAGATACGGTACATTCAGTTTTCCGCCGTTGCCCAGCGCCGCGGCGTACCTTGCCAGCTGCATGGGAGTGAAGAGCGTGTAAAGCTGTCCTATGGCGGTCTGTGCCGTATCGGAATCGGTCCACCTGTGATATATATCGGACTCCTTTATCTTCATGGTGTCCGGGTTGCTCCTGTATCCGGCGTATTCATTTATCTCTATGCCGGTCTTTTCTCCGAGTCCGAATTTTTTCGCCCATTCGTCAATGTTGTTTATGCCCGTTTCAACTCCCACCTGCTGAAAATAAACATTGCATGATTTCGATATCGCCGACTTTATCGAGATATTGCCGTGATATCCGTTGCAGGCGTGGGAATGATTGTTTATCATAAGATAACCGTTACAGCGTATCTCTCTGTATTCCGAAGTCGTGCCGTTTTCAAGAGAGGCGAGCGCGGTGATCGGTTTGAATGTCGAACCTATCGGGTAAAGACCCTGAAGAGCCCTGTTCAGGCTGGGAGACGACGGGTCGCTGAAAAGCTCCGTGATGGCATTCTGCGCCTCTTTGTTTGAAGAAGGTTCGAGGAATATGCGGTTATCATAGTTCGGATAATTGGCTATGGCCACCGTTTCACCGGTCTTCGCATTCAGTACAACGACCGATCCCGCCTGCGCATCTCCGAAATTCTTTACATTATCTTTTGCGGCTTTTATATTCTCTATCTCTTCCCGGAGCAGCTGCACGCACTTTTGCTGAAATGTATAATCTATAGTGAGATAAACGTCATTGCCCGGTATTGGCTCCGTATATGAATACTCCCGTACATTTCCGCCGGCATCTATATACACCTCGCGTATGCCTTCAATGCCGCGGAGATATCCCTCCGCCGCCTGTTCTATCCCTATCTTACCTATCAGGTCACTGTTGGAATAGCCCTTATCCTTCATAAGCTCGTATTCTTCTTCGCTTATCGCCCTCACATAACCGAGTATGTGTCCGGCCTCTTCCGCATTTACGTACTCTCTGAAATATGTCTCTTCCGTGGTAACGCCGGGAAAATCCAGATAATCCGATTCTATCTCTTCAACTGTTTTATCGCTGCAATCCTCTGCGAGCACAGTGGGCTTTATATAACTGAGTCCGAATGAAAACGTCTGATATCTTATGATCATTATCCTGTAAGCTTCTTCATCGGTGTATTTTGCGTCTATACCGAAGCGCTCATTTCTGAGATAATCGAATATCTCTTCCGGAGTGTTGAGCCTGTCTCTGTCGGATTTCTTTATGGCTATCGTATTTATCCAGCTTCTCCTTGCGGCCCCGTCCTCATCGCCCTTAAGCGACGTTCCCCAGTCTATGGGATATGAGATATATTTCGCAAATTCGTTTGTATAAACATCCCCGTTCTCTGTAAACAGGTTCACGAGTCTGAGATACATTTCATTTCTCTCATCCTGAGGCCGGTCCACGTTCACCATCTGTACCTTGTACGATCTGCGCGTTGTGGCAAGAAGTATGCCGTTCCTGTCGTATATGTTGCCCCTCGGAGCCTCCACGGGAAGCTTTGTCGTGCTGTCGATCGTGTTCTCGGCTTTTGTTCTGTATTCGCTGCCCTCCACTATCTGAAGATCGTAAAGTCTCCCCACCATTACGCTCATGACGACTATGAGCAGGAGCGCCACGTACACACACCTGTTCTTAAAAAATTGCCCGGCTTTTTCCGAAAAGCTCACCCAGTCCTGCCTATTCATAATTTCCCACCGGCTTTCTCTTAAGGAATCTCAATACAGGAGCGGCGAGCACCGCTATACATATACAATCGTAAAAAACCGTGGGCAGTATCCTGACCGTGAAATGATGTGAAAATCCTCCGGCATACAGCTGCTCCGCACCGCCGGCATACACATATAAAAGACGTATCATGAAGCTTTCGGCTATTCCGTATATAAATACGGGCACGGGCGCCGCCGCCAGCGGCCACCAGAGCTTATCCGAATAGTTGAAGCGGTCCGTGATAAACGAAAGCGCCACTGCCGTATACATATACAAAAGAGCATATAAGCCTATATATCTGCCGTAAACGATATCTATGAACAATCCGGTAGACAGACCGTATATAATGGCCTCCGTTATGTTCATCCTCACTGCCGCAACGCACAGAAAAGCGAGTGTGAGATTCGGCTTTACTCCGAAAATGCGTATGTCATTGAAGAATGCTTCCTGTGCCGCAGCAAGCACCGTAACAGATATTATATAAAATATTATCTGTTTTCTGCTCCTCATTCCGTTCTCCCGGGCATAAGTATATATACATGACTGACTGCGGCTATATCTACGGCGGGTATGACGAGCGCCCTGCGCTCTCCCGAAGCTTCGCTGTCCATGATCTCGCTCACGGTGCCGATCACAAGGCCTTCCGGGTAAACGCCGCCGCTTTCGGCAGTCACTATCACATCCCCCACATACAGCGTGCTCTGATCCGCTATCCTGTCAAGCATCAGCATCTGTTCATAGTTCTCATTCGACATGCCGCGGACGCGCACAAGAGCATTATTTCTTGAAATGCGAGCCATTACGGTATTCTGCTCGTCAACGACGCACCGTATCTTTGATGAGACCGGGCCTGCATTATATACTATACCTACAAGGCCCGCCGATGTTATCACTACGCAGCCGTTCTCAACGCCGTCGGACGTCCCCCTGTCTACCGTGAATTCATTGAACCAGTCCGTGACGTCCTCCGCTATTATGTTGGCGGCCACCATTTCATAGTCTTCAAAATACCCTTTGAGCTCCAACAGCTCCCTAAGCTCCGTATTTTCATCCTTCAGCTTTTGGTTCTCATTTTCAAGATTGCGGAGCGAATCGTTTTCATTCTGAAGCTCTTCTATCCTGTTCTCGATCTCTTTATAATCACCCATCACAGAGAATGCGCTTCTTATATTTCTTCCGAAAGACGAAAAGCCTTTTTGTATATATCTGAACGGCGTTCCTATGACCTTATACACCGAATGCAGACTGCTTCCCTCCCTGCTTGATACGGCGATAAATACGACAAGCAGGACAGTTATACATGCGAGTATTAAAATTGTGCGCTTAGCTTTTTTATTCACGCTGTCCTACACACCTTAAAACATTCCGGATGTCCGGTTCTGGTACAGTATTTTACGAAGATTGCCCTCTTCAAGGCATTTGCCCGTACCGAGCGCTACACAGTCGAGAGGATATTCCGCCACGCATACGGGCATTCCGGTCTCTATCCTTATCACCTGGTCAAGTCCGCTGAGGAGCGCTCCGCCACCCGTGAGCATTATACCGTTCTCCATTATATCGGCAGCCAGCTCCGGAGGAGTCTCCTCCAGCGCCTCTTTTATGGCGTCGACTATATCGGTGACGGGTTCCTTTATCGCCTCCACTACCTCGGAGGAGGATATTTTAACATTCTTGGGAAGTCCGGTGAGAAGGTCGCGGCCCTTTATTTCCATATATTCTTCCTGCGGTTTGGGGTGAGCGGCGCCTATCGTGAGCTTAACATCCTCTGCCGTTCTCTCTCCTATCACGAGATTATGCTCGCGTTTTGTATACATAGCTATATACTCATCCAGCTTATCTCCCGCGACTCTGAGAGATTTTGAATTGACTATGCCGCCCATTGAAATAACGGCAACCTCGCTCGTGCCGCCGCCTATATCGACTACCATGCACCCGGCGGCTTCCTCTACGGCAAGTCCCGCGCCTATCGCGGCGAGAAGCGGTTCTTCAAACAAAAGAGGCTTTTTTCTGGCGCCGGCGCGCTCCGCGGCCTCTTCCACGGCCATATATTCTACCTCGGTAACTCCCGAAGGAACGCATATTATGAGATTCGGCTTTCCGAAGCCCGCCATGGCCGATGCTCTCTTGATAAAATATCTGAGCATCTGCTCCGTCATGTCGAAGTCGGCTATCACTCCGTCCTTAAGAGGCCTTATTGCGACTACGCTCCCCGGCGTGCGTCCTATCATGCGTTTGGCGGCGTCTCCCACCGCAAGGACTTCATTTGTGTTCTTGTTTATTGCCACGACCGACGGTTCTCTTATTATTATGCCTCTGCCCGACATATGCACAAGTGTGTTCGCCGTACCGAGATCTATACCTATATCACGTGCCATAATGTTCAAATCCTTCGCTTATTCGTCTTTTATTTCTCTCAGTCTGTCAATATCGCCTTTATCGTACATGCTGTAATATACCCCGTTGCCTATTATCATATGATCCACCACATCTATGCCAATGATCCTCCCGGCATTTATCATGCGCCGCGTCAGCTCCGTATCAGCCCTGCTGGGAGAGCAGTCGCCGCTGGGATGATTGTGCGCGAGCACCACTGCCGAGGCAAGGCTCTTTATGGCGTCGTAAAATACTTCGCGCGGATGCACTATCGTCTTGTTTACCGTACCCGATGATATGCGGCTGCTCGATATATAATGCCACTTTTTGTCGAAATACAGCACCTCGAATGTCTCGTATCGGAGATCCTTCATATCGGACATGAGCATCCTGCCTATCTCGTCAAGATTTGTGATCCTGAGCTTATCCTTGCGCCTGCCGAAGGCTATCCGCCGACCTGTTTCGGCGGCTGCCAGCAGCTGTATCGCCTTAACGCGCCCTATACCGCGGCTCGCAGTCAATTCCGATATGTCGGAAGCCGCCATGTCGGTTATGCTTCCGTGCTTATTGAGAAGCTCCTGAGCCACGCTCAGCGCCGAAGCATCCTTTGTGCCCGTTTTAATAAGTATGGCAACAAGCTCGGCGTCGCTCAGGGCCTCCGCTCCGTATCTTTCAAGCCTTTCATAAGGCCGCATTCCTTCCGGAACCGTTTTCATAGTCATAATTATCATGTGCCCCCGTTCAGAGGCTCTTTATGCTACGGATACCGCAAGGGTAAGTATACCTGCATTTTACGTAAAATACAAGCTGTTTAATTCTGCATATTTATATGCTCGCCGGTGACAGGCGTATAACGCACGAGCGCGGACGCGTCAAGATCCGTCTTGTGCATATCTACGGCGGTTATCTGGTGATTGTCGTATGTAGTGTAATAATATATCCCCTTGTCTGCATTGCAGCAGCATGTGTAGATCGTGATCTCGTATTTACCTTCTCCCAGGCAGCAGCAGCCTCTCTGCTGGTCCACGGAGCCGAGTATGTGGAAAAACTGGCTGACGCTCTCATTTTCCCCGCATCCGGACAGAGAGTTCATTTTAACAAACGCCACACGCACGAACCGGGACTGTGACGAAAGGTCGCCGGGCAGGCCGAGAGCCCCCATGCCCCTGCTGTATGTATTGAGCGGCAGGCTCTCCGAGAAAAGATTTTCGGGCGAGTCCGGAGACAGATGCATGTAATCGTTGAGGCGGAACATCTGCATGTCAAAGGGCGGATTGTTTGTAAGGACTCCCACCGGATTGTCGTACACATGGATGCCGTCTGACACGGATTCCACCGTTACGGCGCTGTTTTTGTCGGCTATGAGCCAATGAAGCTGCGCCAGCGGATAAGCGGCGGCAAACGGTTCGTCTGTAAGGTTGATATTCCGAAGGAGCGTTTTAACCTCTTCTACGCAGGAGCACTGTCCGAGCACCCACGGTATGAACTCGAACTGCGCTATATTGTCACATCCGGATCTGCACGCGTTATAATGGGCGTTTCCCACAAAATTGAGGCCGGCCATGCCCAGACCTTTCTCGTTTACCGCCTCATAATACAGAGGATAGTCCTCCGCCACGTGCGCCATACCTATCATGGCGTAATGAGATCTCATCTCTTTATCGCATTTTCTGAAAACAAACGGGTAATTTCTCGGCGTCACCGTTATCTCATCGCCGTATGAGAACTCGTAATCGAGCGTCCTCCCGAAATAAAAATCATCTGTTCTGTAAGTTGCGGCTGTACACATGATATTCCCTCCCTGTTTTATTCGCCTATCGTAAGATGCGCTCCGAGCGCTTTAAGAGTGTTTCTGTATCTGTTCAGCATGTCCTCGCGCTTTCCGCCCGTGCGTATGGCCTTTATCATGAGATTTTTGGGCGTGTCTATCGGTGAAATGTATTCGAGCATCGATACCTCGTAGCCCTGCGCCTCAAGATACATGGCGCGCAGTCCGTCCGTAAGGCTGTCCGCGATCCTTGCTTTAAGTATACCATACTTCAGTATATCTTCAAAACCGTCAATGCTGTACTGCGCTCCGAGTTCTTTGTGGCAGCACGGCACGCATATCACGGAGCGTATGTTGTTGTCTATGGCAAATCTCAGCGCTTTATCCGTAGCGGTGTCGCAGGCGTGCAGCGTGAGCAGCATATCGTATTTCCCGTCCGGCTCATATGCGGCTATGTCGGTCTCAATGAATTTCATATTCTTATAACGGAGCTTTTCGGCGGTACGCCGCGATTCCTCTATGACATTCGGATTTATATCCAGCCCCGTAAAATAGCAGTTCCTCCCCAGTATCTCCTTTATGTAAAAGTTCAGCGCAAATGAGAGATACGACTTGCCGCAGCCGCAGTCTATTATACTTATGGGCCTGTCCGACTTTTTGTCTCCGATGCGGCAGAGGCGTCTCAGCAAGGGGTCCGCGAGCTCTATAAAATGGTCTATCTGATTGTATTTCCGTATTTTATCGTTTCTGACCTTTCCGTTCCTGCCCAAGATCCCTATTGCTTCAAGAAGGTCGGCGGCTCTGTCCGGCTTTATGAAATATTCTCTGTCGCTCATTACGGACACGCCGCCCGCAGGTCCGTTTTCGGTTAAGGCGGCGTCCGTGGTCCCGGTAACGACATTCCTGCCGTCGGCGCGTATTTCTATGTTTTTGCCGCGCTCGGAATATACAAGGGGCATTTCATCAAACTGCGGGATCTTATCGGCGATGAACGCGATAAGATCACCGAAGCTGAGTTCGTATCCGTTGCCCATGAAATTGAAGCACAGTACATCTTCCCCGCTGCTCTTCGCATGTGCATTAAGTGAATACGTTTTTGTTCCCGACGTAAAATGCGCGCTCATGTTCAGAAAGAAATCACGCGATCCCGAATATCTGCTCTGAAGCCCCGTGAGGAAAAGTGTCACTTTGTCTGCCGTCTGTCTGTTCATATCATACGCCTCCAACCCTTGGGGTACAGATTCTTGAGCATTCCGTTTTCTGAAACGCCCATGCCCACTGCATAACCCTCTGCGCACACCGCGGTAAGCCCTTTAAGGCTTACGTCCGTTCCCGTGAGAGTTTCACCTCTTAAATATCTTTTTATGTCATCGCCGTCATACGGAAGGTTTATCTTTCTCTTAAAATCCGCTCCGAACGCCATGCAAAACTGCTGCGACGGTCTGAATTTTCCCGGGCGCGGGCTTTTTTTTGCATTCTGCGCGGCAGGCATGTCGCCGAGCCTGAGCCCGAGCTTAGGCACCCTGAGTCCGTCTACATCGGGCGGGAGCGGGCCCGCTCTGCGCCCTTCGCTCTGCGCTCCGCCGTCGTCCGGCAGAAAATACAGCGCGTCCGCGGCTGTGTAATAAATCCCCTCCGGAATGCTTCCTGTCATATTTTCCTGCCAGAATTTTCCGAATTCATCCGGAGCGGATACGAGCACCTTATAGCTCCCGGTCTTTGCCGTGTATCGCGATCCTTCGTTCTTGCCGCGGCGTCCTCCGCAGCTTTCGCCGCAGCTTTCGGCGCTGTTTTCGGCGCCGCTTCCTCCGCCGTTTTCGGTGCAGGAGCCTTTTTGCATGAGCGCGGCGAAATGCCCTTCGCCTTCAAGTCTGTGCGGCCACAGCCTCGCGCAGTCTGTCATACCGAACATGCCGTCTGCGACTCCCCCCGTTTTTGCAAGGGGTATCAATGAATACTCGGGATGCTTTTCTATGAACTCTCTTATCATGTACTCATCCTCCGACGGGTCGAATGTGCATGTTGAATACATCATCCTGCCGCCGCTCTTCAAAAGCACATGGGCATATTCGAGTATTTCACGCTGCATGGAAGCGCACGATTCGTTTTTGTATTTACCCCAGCTTCTGATCGCTTCGCTGTCTTTCCTGAACATTCCCTCTCCCGAGCACGGCGCGTCCACCAGTATTTTATCAAAATATCCCGGCAGCTTTGCCGCGAGCCTCTCGGGCGATTCGTTCGTCACTATCACATTGCGCGCGCCCGAAAGCTCTATATTGTATATCAGGGCCTTCACGCGCTCCTCACTTATGTCGTTTGCCACGAGCAGTCCGCTGCCGTTTAGCTCACATGCTATCTTTGTGCTCTTGCCGCCGGGAGCGGCGCACATATCGAGCACTCTGTCTCCGGGTCTCACGCCGAGCTGCGATGCGGGATACATGGCGCTGGGCTCCTGTATGTAGTAGAGCCCCGCATGGTAAAGCGGCAGTCTTCCCGGCTGCAGCGCCTCTTCTCCCGACGATCCGTAATAATATCCGTCCGGCTCCCAAGGCACCTTTTTAGTTATTCCCGTTATGCCGTAAAATTTCTTTTCAAAATCGTCGGCACGTATTTTAAGCGTATTTATGCGCATGCCGGACATGCGCGGAGCGTCCAGCGAACCCGCGTAGGCCTTAAATTCTTCTTCCCCGAGGATACGTATCATTTTTGCTTCATATTCGTCAGGCAGCTTCAATTATTTTACACCTTTCAATATTTCAGATATCTGAGCAGCCCGAGGGCGTACTGAAGGAATCCCATGTCGTTCGGATGTACGTGGTCCGTAAAATATTCGGGTACGTGCGGCATTATTTTAAGGCCTTCCACGGCGTTGCATCCGGCCTTTTCGGCTTCTTTTATTATTTTTGCGTATATCTGCCCGTAAAGCTTATATTTGTCGCACCCCTCCTGCGTGTCAAATGTTTCGAGGTCTGTCTGCCACGCGGGCGTTATCACATTTACTGGTATGTCGGGATACACGCTCCTGAGCTTTTTGAAGAATTCTTCTATGTTGGTCTTTATCTCACTGTATCTGCCGTTAAAATACAGATCGTTCGTGCCGAGCGCTATCATGAGGGCGGTGGGCTTCCACGGATAATTTTCGTCTATCATATCTTTGTCGAAAAGATCTCCGCCCACGCTCAGATTTATGTAATCGGCATCTGTCGCGTTGCATACGAGCGGCACCCAGCTCATGCACGGATGCGTGCCCATCAGGCCCTGTGATATTGAGTCCCCGTATACGAGGAACCTTTTCGCGCGCGTTTCACGCGTGGTCGTGAAATTTCCGAAATTTATATTTGAAATATGCGTTTCACCGTGATACGGAAGATATATTTTTATGCGCGTTCTACCGGGGGTTTTCTTTTTATACGAGATATGTCCCTTATTCGACGAATCGGGCTCGCGCACGAAGTCCGTGTAAATGTCGTTTTCAAATATATCGAATATCACTGACGGGAAGAAGAGCAGGCGGAAGAAATAGTCAAACGATATCTCTTCCGCGTCTGTTATGAATTCCATGTAAACGCCCGCGGTGCAGTTGGGATAGCAGCACCACGGTTTGCCTGCGTATACGTCGTATTGAGCTTTTGTAAATCGAACGGGAAAATATCCCTCGTCGCACTTCCGCACTTCTATGCATCCGTGGAACAGTTTACTGAATTTATCGGTCATTTAAACCTACCGCACCTCCAGATTGTCGCCGTTTCCGTTTACATCCACGCATAATGTGTCTCCCATGTTATAATCGCGCGACAACAGTGAGTATGCAATGAGCGTTTCCACATGACTCTGCAGGTATCTCTTCAGCGGTCTTGCGCCGTATACCGGATCGAAGCCGTTATCTATGATGAAGTTCTTGGCTCTGTCCGTTATCTTGAGCTTAAGGGACTTATCCTCAAGCCGCTTTGCAAGCCCTTTTATGAGTATATCCGTTATGCCCTTCATATCCTCTTTAGTAAGAGGTCTGTAAAATACTATCTCATCGAGTCTGTTCAGGAATTCCGGCCTGAAGCTCTGTTTAAGGAGCATATTTACCTTCTCCTCAGCTTCTTTAGAAATATAACCCTCCGGAGTGATTCCGTCAAGCAGAAATTGAGAACCCAGGTTGCTCGTGAGTATTATCACGGTGTTCTTGAAGTCCACTGTGCGCCCCTGCGAATCCGTTATCCTGCCGTCGTCAAGCACCTGCAGCAATATGTTGAAAACATCGGGATGCGCCTTTTCTACTTCATCGAAAAGCACTACCGAATAGGGTCTGCGTCTCACGGCCTCTGTGAGCTGTCCGCCCTCGTCGTAGCCCACGTATCCCGGAGGCGCTCCTATAAGGCGCGATACGGAAAATTTTTCCATATATTCCGTCATATCTATTCTTACCATATTGTGCTCGTCGTCGAAAAGGCATTCGGCGAGCGCCTTGGCAAGCTCTGTTTTGCCCACTCCCGTGGGGCCTAAGAACATGAAAGAGCCTATAGGTCTGTTGGGATCGCTTATTCCCGCTCTTGAGCGGAGTATTGCCTCGCTCACTTTTTTTACCGCGTCGTCCTGCCCTACTACCCGTTTATGCAGTATGTCTTCGAGCCTTAACAGCTTCTCACGTTCGCCTTCCATGAGCTTCGACACGGGTATGCCGGTCCAGCGTGCCACTATACCGGCTATTTCATCCTCTGTCACTGTATCTCTCACCAAACCTGACGCGCCCCTGTGTCTCTGCTCGCTCTTCTTTACCGCTTCGCTCAGTCTCGCCTCCAGCTCGGGAAGTGTTGAATATCTGAGCTTTGCGGCCTTTTCATACTCATAGCTTCTCTGCGCAGCCTCTATGTCGCTGTTTACGCGGTCTATTTCGCCTTTTATGAGTTTTACGGAATCTATTTCCTGTTTTTCGGCCTCCCAGCGTGTTTTCATTTCACCGTAGCTTTCATTGAGCTCGGCGAGCTCCTGCCTTATTTTATCCGTACGCTCCTTTGACAGCGTGTCCGTTTCTTTTTTGAGGGCCATTTCTTCTATCTCGAGCTGCATTATACGGCGCCTTATGTCGTCAAGCTCCGACGGCATTGAATCTATCTCGGTGCGTATCTGCGCGCAAGCCTCATCCACAAGGTCTATGGCTTTATCCGGCAGGAATCTGTCCGTTATATACCTGTCCGAGAGTGTTGCGGCGGCCACGAGCGCGCTGTCGTGTATCTGAACTCCGTGAAATATCTCATATTTTTCTTTAAGTCCTCTGAGTATTGATACGGTATCCTCTACATTCGGCTCGTCTACGCGCACCGGCTGGAAACGTCTCTCAAGCGCTGCATCCTTTTCGATGTATTTTCTGTATTCGTCAAGTGTCGTAGCGCCTATGCAGTGAAGCTCGCCTCTTGCGAGCATCGGCTTGAGTATGTTGCCCGCATCCATGGCTCCGTCTGTCTTGCCGGCTCCCACTATGGTGTGAAGCTCGTCAATAAAGAGTATTATCCTGCCTTCGGCCGCCTTTACCTCATTCAGCACCGCCTTCAGTCTTTCCTCGAATTCGCCTCTGAATTTCGCGCCTGCTATGAGCGAGCCCATATCAAGTGCAAATACTGTTTTTTCCTTTAGTCCGTCAGGCACGTCGCCTCTTACTATTCTCTGTGCAAGACCCTCCGCTATTGCGGTTTTGCCCACGCCGGGCTCGCCTATGAGGACAGGGTTGTTCTTGGTCTTTCTCGAAAGTATGCGTATTACGTTCCTTATCTCGCTGTCTCTGCCTATTACGGGATCGAGTGAGCCGGCACGGGCTCTTTCTACAAGGTCTGTGCCGTATTTTCCGAGTGCGTCATATGTGCTTTCGGGGTCGTCGCCCGTCACTCTGCCTGTTTTGACCTTTGACAATTCCTGTCTGAATCTGTCCTCCGTGACTCCGTATGTTCTGAATATTTCTTTAAGCTTTGTTGTCGGATTCGCGAGTATCGCCATCATGAGATGCTCTACCGAAACATATTCGTCCCGGTTCTTCTTGGCAAGCTTTTCCGCCTCTGTAAGTATTTTTTCCGTTTCACGGGATATATATATTTTATCCGGCTCTCTGCCGCTCCCGCTTACTTTCGGAAGCGACGCTATAGCTTCATCTACCGCTCCCAGAAGTCTGTCTGTGTCCACTCCCATTTTATCGAGGAGACTGCGTATGAGGCCGTCCTCCTGATCGGCCAGTGCATATGTTATGTGTTCCGGCATTACCTGCATGTTTTCGTTTTCTAGAGCCATGCTCTGCGCAGCCCTTAATGCCTCCGATGTTTTTTGTGTTAATTTATCTGTCATATAAGCCCAACCCCCTTATTTAAGTAACTCACATATATATTTTCAAGCTCATGCGGCGGGCATCCGCCTATAAACCTCTTCATGATGCTGTCCAGCATGCGTATATACGACGATATCCGGTTTCCGAGTTCTTCGCTTGTGTAATCACGCGCTGTCTCAAGCTGTATTGTGCGTGTGAATTTTGAATCGTACATGGCATATCTCGCACATCCGGCGCCCCTGTATTTTTCTTCAAGCGCCGTCCAGAATCTGAAAAAATCCGTCAGGCAGCTTATGAGCGCCGCCGACTGTGTTCTGAGCACAACGGCAAGTTCGCCTATCACGCCTCTTTCCGGCACTCTCAGAAGCGATACTTCGTACCGTATGGTCGGCCTGTATTTGTATTGCAGACTGCTCCTGAGCGACATGCTCATCTGGTTTGGAGTCACGTGAGGCACTATGCCGCTGGTTTCTGAACCGATAAATTCTTCTATGCTTCTGAATATGTTTGCAATGCGTTTTTCCGGCGTTGTCATTGAAACATATTCTGCAAGTATCTGGTTTACTATATTGGATCTGTTTGTGTTCTGCTCAAGTGCTATCCTGTCTATTTCTCTGACGACCGAATCCATGAGCATGAGACTGTATAAACTTTTCTGCAACGAAGCTGCCTCCTTATCAAATCAATGCTTTACATGTAATATTATACACAGCCGCGAAAATTTGTCAATTAATTTATATAATTTTTCTTACGATTTTTATATCTGCGCTTCCGAGTTTGCCTTTGCCTCCGCTTTTGTCTTTGCTTTTACCTTTGCCTTTGTCCCACCTCTGCTGCCTGCATTTTCTCCGGGCGCAAAGTCCCCCGGCGTTTCTGCAAAAATGCATCTCTGCGTTTTCTGCAAAAAAACACCCCTTTGTTTTCTGCAAAAATCCTGCGTTGTTGCAGAAACGCCGAGCGGAAGTGCGCTGAGATTCACGGAAGTACGCTGATATACGCCGAGATGCGCGCAGATACAGGTAGATACGCTGAAATGCGGGGTCGCGAAATGCATCTCTGCGTTTTCTGCAATAAAAGCACCTCTTTGTTTTCTGCAAAAATCCTGCGTTGTTGCAGAAACGCCGAGCGGAAGCATGCTGAGATTCACGGAAGTACGCTGATATACGCCGAGATGCGCGCAGATACAGGTAGATACGCTGAAATGCGGGGCCGCGAAATGCATCTCTGCGTTTTCTGCAATAAAAGCACCTCTTTGTTTTCTGCAAAAATCCTGCGTTGTTGCAGAAACGCCGAGCGGAAGTGCGCTGTGATTCACGGAAGTACGCTGAGATGCACTGAGATACGGAAAAAATGTGCGCTGAAGTGCGCCAAGGTGCGCGTAAAATGCAAAGAAAAGCAGGCAAATACTGAGCCGCGCGCCGAGATCTGCATATGCAAAACAAAAAAGCGCGCGACATGGCAAAGCGGCAAAGCGGCAAAACGCTTACAGCTTAAATATTATCAAATGTATTATAAAATGTATTATCAAATGCTCTTAAATACTCTGCTATGTTTGCGGCGGCGCCTAATACGCTGTTACGGTTTCGCCGCCGCACGCAAGTCTGCCGAGCTGTATGTCAAAGAAGATCCTCTTAAGCTTTTCATAGTGAAGCCTCGTCTGTCTTTTACCCAAAGCGTCGCAATAATCGGTCATATCAATGATTATGAGCCTGATTCCGTATTTGGCCGCGATTTTACGCTTAATATCAAGCTTATCCCTGTATTCCGCTTTGTCCATCATACCGGCGATTTCCACATAGACGTAATCACCCATGCAGCTGCCCGTGCCTATCCTGAAATCGGCGTAATAGCACTCCGGCCCCGGATATCGCGGCTCCGAAACATAAGAAAAGCCCGACTCTCTGAGGCAAAGCGCCGCAATGAGCTCATTTTTAGAACGAAGCCTCTCATTTTCACTCACAAAAATACCGTTGGAGTATTCAGGCCGCAAAGAGTTCATGGATTCGGCATCCGCCTCTGCCAGTTCGTCGTCCGTGCGTATACGCAAGGGTATATACTGATCCGAATTTACCAAAGCCGCATACTCTGTCTCCATTGCCTTTTCCAGATCAATGATGCCGAATCCGCGCGGCCGCGAAGAGTTCAGTATGCCGCATGCAAGGCGCGCATTTTCATAGTATCTTTTCGCATCGGAGCGCATGCGCATTCTGAGAGAAAGCCTTCCTCTTAGCACGATCTGCCCTTTTTTGTTATATGGATCATTTACATCTCCGAGCCTGCCGGTACGACTTACCTTTGAAGCGATATAATGCTTGGTCTTATCTATGTACAGATAAGAATTCGTATAAGTATACACCGAGGTGCTGCCGTCTTTGCACCTGTGTGTTTTACTGTATGTGCTGAAGATCACGCTCCCTTCCGGAACGCCGAGATCATCAAGCCTTTCCAACCTTATCCTGCAGGCGGCAAGCTCGTGAAGGTAAAATTTCAATTCGTAAAGCTTTTCGTAATATAATGTATTTACGGCCACAAAAAGGCACCTCCGCATTCATAAAAATCCGCAAAATGTATTTTACAGAATGCGAAAGTCGAAGTACGACGAAAAAGCTCAGCGGCGCGGGCTCAGATCCCAGTCCGGCGTAAGCGTCATATGGAGGACGCCGAGGATATCCCTCACCCAGTATTCGCCTATGAGCGGCCAATACACGTCGGCGCTCACATTGTAAGCCTCATATCCGTTCTTTTTCGCAAAAAGATAGCTCCTGTACGAGTGAAATGCGTCGGTCACAATATAAAATGTGTCCGGGAGTCCGTTTTCATGTATGATATCGGCAGAAAAACGTATATTTTCATCAGTGCTCACAGACCGATCCTCTACTATAACACGGCTTTCATCAATGCCGTTTTCAAGCATATATTGCTTCATCACGTATGCCTCCGCCACAGTCTCGTCAGCGCCGCGGCCGCCGGAAACAACAGCCACAGTATCTTCATGTGAATCCATGAATCTCACGGCAGCGTCAAGCCTGCCCTTGAGGAGCCGCGACGGCCTGTCCCCGTATACGTGACAGCCGAGCACCACGACAGTACCGCTGCTTCCCGACGCGTCGGTTCCGGAAGCGGGAGGCGCGGGAGGCTCATTGAAATATGCGTACTTTATCATGAATGCGGAAATAACGGAAGCGGTCAGAAAGCACACGGCGAGCAGGCACGAAATACACAGGCGCGCCCAATATACGACAGACATGATCTTACTCTGACCGCGCCTTCCCTTAATGAAAACAACGGCAAAAAGGAACGCCGAATACAGAATGAGCGCGGAATTTCCCGCATTAAGGCCTCTCCTCAGAAGCACCGTCGGTAAAATGCCCGCAGCCATACATACAGATGCAAAGAATATGCACAGCAGCCGACTCAGCTTTACGAGGCATTTTTTAATCCGTGAAAAATCCATTTTGCTTCCTCATGGATATGCTCAGGAGGACACCGATCGCTATAAAATTGGTGACCATGGAGCTGCCGCCTTTGCTTATAAAAGGGAGCGGCAGTCCCGTTATGGGCATGATCCCTATGTTCATGCCTATATTTTCAAAAATGTTAAATGCGAACATGGCAAATATGCCGGCGGCGACACATTTTCCGAATGTTTCCCGCGCCTTGGAAGATATATATATCATCCTGCCGAGCATTACAGTCATAAGGAATATTATAAAAACACATCCTATAAAGCCTGCTTCTTCGCCTATGACGGCAAAAATGGAATCGGACATTTTAACGGGAATGAGTCTGCCCGTATTCATAGTGCCCTCTCCTATGCCTTCGCCTGTCAGGCCTCCGGAGCCTATCGCCATTGTGGTGCGCCTCAACTGGTATGAATAGTCGAGATATTTATCGGGATCTATAAAGGAAAGGAGTCGGCCGCGCCTTGCGTCGTTCATGCCGAATTTCCATACAAAAGGAAGGGCAAGCAAGCCTGCTCCTATGATGCCCGATATGAACCACCTGTTGAGCCCTCCTATAAATACTATGACTAAGAAAACGAATATGAATACCATTGCCTGACCTATATCCTTCTGAAGAAATACAAGTCCCAGAGGCAAAAGGAATGAACCTATTATGAGCGCCGCCCTTTTAAAGGAAAGGGCGCCTTCTTTTTCTATATATTCGATCTGCTGCGCTATCACGAGCACCATGGCAAGCTTCATGAGCTCAGACGGCTGATATGTCGTGACCTTCAGATCTATCCACGCACGGCTGCCGTACTGATCCACGCCGAGCGGTGTAAAAACAGAAAGCATTAGGAGCACATTTACGGCGTAAAACGGCCAACTCATAAGCCTGAACAGATAATAATCGGCAAACGAAAGAGCGATCGCAAGTATTGCTCCCGCAACGAGACCTATTATCTGAACTATCATGGCGCTCCTGCCGCCGTCGTCATACATATTGGCCACGGCGCTTTCAAGGAAAATAAGACCCAGAGCGGATACGAGCAGCACGGTTCCCATGAGCAGATAATCGAACCGTGTGATATAGTCAAGCTTACCGCTTCGTTCTATCTGTATGCGAGGCCTGTTAAAATATTCGCGCCCGTTTTGTATGAGACCTCCGTTAATCTTCATAGCTATTGCTATCGGTGTCGTCGGCGGCGTCAGGGGCAGTGTCGGAGCCCGCGTCAGGGGCAGTGTCGGCAGCAGTGTCGGAGCCCGCGTCAGGGGCGGCTTCGGCTTCGGCATTTTCCTGATCCTTCATACGCTCCACGACTGCAGCGAGGCTGCCTTCGCCCTCGGCGACCTCGTACTGTGAATCTTTCCATTTGTGCCTCAGGTCTATGAACAGGGCAATGCCTGCAACAATGAGTATTCCGGAAAGAAGCTGCGAAACGCGCACATTCGTATGTCCGATATAAAGGCTGTCTGTCCTGAGTCCTTCCACAAGGACCCTTTCCAGACCGTAGAGAATCATGTAAAGGCTGAGGCACTCACCGTTTGACTTAGCCCATTTTTTCCTGTAAATAAGCAGGAAAACAAACACGAGAAAACACCACAGCGACTCGTATAAGAACGTAGGATGTACAAGAGTCCCTATCGAATACCCCTCAACTCCGTTCCTGACCTGCTGCAATACAAATTCCTCTATCCGGTCCCCGTTCATACCCCACGGCAGATCCGTAGGGCCTCCGAAAGCCTCCTGATTGAAGAAATTGCCCCATCTTCCTATCGCCTGCCCGAGTATGATATATACGGCGCCGAATCCGGCCACATTCACAAAGGACTGCTTTTTATAAAGAGAAACAAAGAAAACGGCCAGCAGAGCCGCTATGACACCGCCGTATATGGCAAGTCCGCCCTCCCAGTAATTGAACACAGACATAAGGTTGTCTCTGTAATTGTCAAAATTGAATATCACATAGTAGACTCTCGCTCCGATGAGCGCGGACGGTATTGCAAAGAGCACATAATCGAGCAGATCATCCTGCTTTATACCGTATTTCTCACACGATCTCAGACCGAGCACAACGCACAGTATAAAAGCGGCACATATAATAAGGCCGTACCATTTCACCTCGAACGATCCCACCTTAAACGCGGTATCGTTTATGGGCAGCTTCAATCCTTTGCTCCCGAACAGATTCGGGAATGCGACCCACCCGCTCGCAAGCCTTGCCGAAGCATATGCCGTAAGCCCCGATATGAAGCTCATTTCGATCCCTCCGATCTTTCCACAACGGAAACAGCCATGTCTCCGCCCAAAACTTCCGAAATCACATCATTTACGTCATACTCGGTAATTTTACCACATGACGTGAAATAGTCAAACGCATCGGAACCCTGAAGATAATACTGTCCGAACATACGGCCTATATACGAAACGGAATCAAAGCTCCTGAGCTCGCTGCCCGTCATCGCGTTCCTCATTATGCGGAAGCGCCTTGAGTCGACACCCGTCCGCAAGAGCCTGTTTATATGCTCCCGCACACGGTCCAGTATCTCAGATATCTTCTCGGATTCACCCGTGACCGAAAACATAGAATAATCCCGTTCAATATCGTACGATGCGTAAAATTCATAATTGATGCAGCCGTTTTCATAAAGCTCCTTGTAAAGCTCCGACGACGGCCCGAAAACAAGCTCACGCATTATGTTGCCCGCATGTCTGCGCATCACGCGTTTTATGCCCGTATAAGGCAGGGGATCCGCCTTGAATCCCAGATTGAATATGGGAAGCGATGTTTCCATGCGTCTCGTAAAATATTTTCCTGCCGTTTCACGGGGCTCATGAGGAAGGATCTTTGCGATATCATCGGAATTTCCGTGCGACAAGCCGGACCTTTCGACAGCATCATGCACAGACGACGCGTTCACATCTCCCACGACGGTGAGGCACATATTGGACGGCCTGTAAAATGCGTCGTGGCACTCATAAAGTATTTCCGGAGTTATGGACCTGACAGACTCCTCAGTGCCCGCTATCTCATTCTTTACAGGGTTGTTTTTGTATAAAAGCCGCATGAGATCCTGCTCGCCCACATAGAAAGGATCGTCGAGATACATGTTGATCTCCTGAATGATTATACCCTTTTCCTTTTCCACATTTTCTTTCGTAAAATACGGCTCCGCCACCTGCTTTATGAGAAGGTCGAGGCACTCATCGAAATTGTCGGTGCATGAAAAATAATAGTACGTCCTTGAAAAGCCCGTTGCGGCATTACAGTCGGCTCCGAGGGCCGCAAAACGGCTCATGACATCCACATCGGGCTGCTCGTACATCTTATGCTCCAGAAAATGCGCTGTACCCTCGGGAAGAGTCCTGAGCTCTCCGTTTCTCGTGTATTCGATGTCGATCGATCCGAAATCGGTCGTTATGACGGCAAATTTACGTTTAAATCCCTTTTTGGGTATGATCTGTATATGAAGGCCCGAGCCGTGATCGCATTCAAGAATGCGTTCATCAAGCGACCCTATCATCTTCTCCGTAAAAATCCCTCTGTCGCTCATACCCCTTCACCCTCCTCGTCCGTAAGGAAAAATACCGTATCGAGCGTCATGCGCCTTGCGGCCTCCGACACCTCATCCCGCGTAACTCTCCCGATCCTTTCGGCATAAGTTTCCGGATCCGTCATTTTGTCCGTAAAAGTCTGCCCGAAATAATATGAGAGCAGGAGCGAGGGACTGTCTCCGCACGACATGAGCTCCGATCTTATTGTCTTTACAGCCGCGGTATATTCCACGTCCGATATTTCACCGCGGCGCACCGCTTCAAGCTGATCCCGCATGAGTTTAAGAGCTTTTTTACCGTTGGCGGGATCTACGCCGCAGAAAGCGAGCATTATGCCCTTCTGCCTTATAACATACGAGGACGCGTAATATGCGAGGCTGTTTTTCTCACGCACGTTCATAAAGAGCTTGGAATTCGGCCCCTGCCCCAGCACTGCAGAGCAGAGCGAGGATGCGTAATAATCCGGGCTGTCGGGAGGTGTGTTGGTCCTGTATCCCAAAAAGAGCTTCCCCTGCGTGACATTCATTTTTTCGCTTTCGTACCTTATGTCATCTTCAGGCACATGTTTTTCCACATACGCTCTCGTAAGCGTCGTCCTTCCTCCGGGAGTAAAAAGCTCCGCCGCCTTCTCAGTGATGCGCACCGGATATTCCCTGCCGATGTAAAATATTTTTATATTCGATCTTCTCAGATACTCATTTTTGTAATACTCGTAAAGGCTCACGGGCGTAAGTGAGCTGCCGTCTCCCGCGTTTCCGAGATTGTATACGGAATACGGCTCCTTGTCGCACATTATCTCTATGCAGCGCTTTTGGGCATACGCGTGCTTGTCATTTACAACGGACAGTATCTGACTGTCCCTGTTGCTGCGCTCACGCTCGAATATCTTCGCCGAAAAGCCCGCTGCGCCGTCATAGTCCTCCGTAAGAGGATCTGTTATCATATCAAATACAAAATCAATGATGTCGTTTTCAAGTCCCTCATAATCGGGCGCGTATTTCGGAGCGGTGTATTCAGCAATGAATGCGGAATACTGCGTTTCACCGACTGAAGAGGCCCCTACGGAAAGCTCGGCTCCGTACATTTCCTGGAGTTTTTCGGATATATCGGCGATCTCCGGATATTTACGCATACCCGCGTTGAGTATCGAGGGTATGAGCGCATTCTTGTACGCTTTGGAGCGATCGAGCCTGTCGCAGAGCATTACCTTGAATATATCCGATTTGAATTTATCTGTGGGCACATAATATATCTCTATGCCGCCGCTGTTAAAAATCTTTATTACAGAATCACTCATTTCCATTCGCTCCTTTGTATCGTATCTGAGCTGCTCCGCAAGAGCGTCCGGCGACGGGAATATGATCTCACCGCGCATCCTGTCCAGAAATTCCACCTCTATATCATGCCCGTAAAGCTCTTCGTTAAAACCTATTATATGAGTTTCGATAGTCACTCCGTTTCTGCCGCCGAATGTGGGATTGTCGCCCACATTAGTTATGCTTTTATACGTCATGCCGTTCATATGCGTCCTGGTAGCATAAACGCCGAAGGCAGGCAGTGCGAAGCCCTCCTTGTGTAAAATGTTCGCCGTGGGGAAACCTATGGACGCGCCCACGCGTCTGCCCCTTTCAACGCGTCCCGGCACTGTATAATATCTGCCGGTGAGCGCCCTGAAATCTCTCATTCTGCCGTCCTGTATCATCTGCCGTAAAAATGTGCTTGAAACGGTCACAGACTCCCCCGAATCGGGAAGATAGCCCTTGACCGGGGGTATCACGAATACGTCGAACCCGTATTTTCGCCCGTAGGCTTTAAGGTCCTCCGTCGTGCCGCTCCCGAATGCGCCGAATGTATAATCATAGCCCACCACCACAAGGTCCGCACGGAGCTTGTCCGCCAATATTTCCTTTACAAATTCCTCAGGCGGTGTTTTTGCGTATTCTTCGTCAAAATGCTCAAGATAAAGTTCATCTATGCCCGTTTCTTCAAGTATGCGTATCTTTGTTTCCTCTGTCATGAGAAGAGGTGTCGTTCTGTCTTTGAATATAACGCTTCCCGGATGATTTGCAAACGTATATACACATGCCGGTATATTCCTTGCCCTGCATTCATATATGAGCTTTCTGAAAAGAGCCGTATGGCCTATGTGAACGCCGTCAAAATTCCCGAGTCCGATGCCCCTCTTTGTTTTCGTAAGGGCATCGGATCCTCCGCAGTCGTTATTTATATTTTCAAAGCTTTTCCTGTAAATTTTCATTTTACGCTCCTTTTATAATATGCGAACCCTTCAGAACGGCATCGGCACATACGTGAGCACCGTATACGCCAGCACCGACGCGGCATATGCCGTCAGGAACTGGTAGCATATGCTCCCCAATGTCCATTTCAGGCCTCCGAGCTCACGGTGCATGGCCGAGACGGCGGCAATACACGGAACATAGAGGAGAGTGAATACGAGAAAAGCATATGCGCCTGCCGGGCCGTCAAATATGACTCCGCCCGGGACACCGCCGAAAAGGCAGACAGACGACACGACCGCTTCCTTTGTCACCATGCCCGTGAGAAGCGAAACGGCAGCCTGCCATGTCCCGAAACCCGCCGGTTTAAATATAGGCGCTATGAGCCTGCCCAACGCGCTCAGCATGCTGCGGCTCTCATATTCCGTATAATGCATACTTATATCGAAGCTTCTCATCACCCATAGCAGCACGCTCAGCCCGAATATCAGCGTGGCGGCCTTTCTGATAAAATGTTCGACCCTGTACCGCACATGTCTCAATGTGACACTCAATTCCGGCATCCTGTAAGGCGGAAGCTCCAGAACGAATGTGGACTTTCCCCCTTTAAACAGGGTGTGCCTGAACAATATACCCGAAAGTATGCCCATCAGTATGCCCAATACGTAAAGGCTCAGCACTATGAGTCCCCTGTGCTTTTTAAAGAAAAGCTGCGTGACGAACCCGTATACGGGAAGCTTTGCGGAGCATGACATAAACGGGATCAGCATTATCGTCATACGTCTTTCATTGATATTTTCCATCGTACGTGTCGCCATTACTGCGGGCACCGAGCATCCGAAGCCCATGAGCATAGGTATGAATGCCTTGCCGGACAACCCGAATCTTCTGAGCGCTCTGTCCATAATAAACGCAACGCGCGCCATGTACCCGCTGTCCTCAAGAAGCGAAAGAAGCATGAACAATATCGCTATCTGAGGCAGAAACGAAAGCACGCCGCCCACTCCGTCTATCACGCCGTCTGCTATCAGATCTTTTATCCACACCGGCGAGCCCGCCGCATCGAGAGCGGAACACACCGAAGGCTTTACGAAATGATCCGTAAGGCCGGCTGTGCATTTCTGAAAAAAAGCCCCGACAGTGGAAAATGTCAGCGTAAAGACCGCGAGCATTATGAGCAGAAATAAAGGTATCGCAAATATTTTGTCCGTGACCACCCTGTCTATGATACCGGTCAGGTCGGCTTTGCGTCTGCCCGACTTATATACGGACGATCGGACTGCTTTTTCAATGTACTTATATCTTATGTCGGCGATGATCGTTTCTCTGTCGCCCACGGCTCCGGACGCGCCGCTTTCCGCATATCTGCGTGCGAGCTTCTCTGTCTCAGAGTACACGTCATCAGGAATATTCATTTCGGCGGCAAGAGTCTCATCACCTTCGAGGAGCTTTACCGCCGCCCATCCGGCGGGTATACCGCTTTTGTCGGCGTACCTGCCGATAAGGCGCGCTATTGCTCTTACAGTACGCTCAGTGCGCGCGTCATATATGTCCGGCGCGCCGCTTTTGTTGCCGGCCGCGGCCGAAACGGCGGCCTTCAGGAGCTCCTCCGTGCCTTCCCCGGTCTTTGCCGATACAGAGATCACCGGCGCATTCAAAAATGCAGACAGAGCGCGCGTATCGATCTTATCGCCTCGCGCGCGCACCTCATCCATCATGTTCAGCGCGATGACCAACGGCCGCCCCGTTTCCGCCAGCTGAAGCGTAAGATACAGATTTCTCTCTATGTTCACGGCATCAACTATATTTATTATCACATCGGCATCGTCGTGCAATATGCAGTTTCGCGCGACTCTCTCCTCATCGGAATAGGGCGACATGGAATATATGCCGGGAAGATCCGCGACCGTGAGCGTGCAGCCGTACACGCAGGCTTTCTTTACATTACCTTCTTTCTTTTCTACCGTCACTCCGGGACGGTTTCCGACATACTGCCTACCGCCTGTCAAACGGTTAAAAAGTGTCGTCTTGCCGCAGTTCGGATTCCCTGCCAGCAGCGCCTTAAAATGCGCGTCTTTTTCAGACTGACCGCTCATTTCACGGAGCCGCTCACGCTTATATGTATCCTTGCCGCATCCTCCGCTCTCAAAGAAAGCTCATAACCGCGAAGTCTTATCTTAATGGGATCTCCGAGGGGCGCCGTCGACACCGCCGTTATGTAAGTACCGGGCGTCAGACCCATGTCTATGAGGCGCCTTCTGAGCGCGCCCTCGCCTTCAATGCCTGTCACGGACGCCGACATGCCCTTTTTAAGTTCCTTGAGCGTCATGTCCATTCACCTCCGCGGTTATTATATTGAAGTGCGGACACGATTATGCGCTGTTTTAATCAATATAATCCTTCAGCTTTTTGCTCCTGCTCGGATGACGGAGCTTGCGGAGCGCTTTCGCTTCTATCTGTCTTATCCTCTCTCTTGTTACGTGAAAATCCTTTCCTACCTCTTCAAGCGTCCTCTGACAGCCGTCATCGAGTCCGAATCTTAGTCTCAGTACTTTCTGTTCTCTCGGCGTGAGAGACTCCAGTACCTCCATGAGCTGTTCCCTAAGTAATATGGCGGCCGCGCTTTCGGAAGGAGCCGGGGCGTCGTCATCCGGTATGAAGTCCCCTATATGACTGTCCTCCTCTTCGCCTACGGGCGTTTCAAGAGACACGGGATCCTGCGATATCTTCATGATCTCACGCACCTTCTCGACGGGCATGTTCATCTCGTGAGCTATCTGCTCCGGAGTGGGATCCTTTCCCAGCTCCTGTGAAAGCTGTCTTGATACGCGTCCCAGCTTGTGTATAGTCTCTACCATGTGCACCGGTATCCTTATAGTACGCGCCTGATCGGCTATCGCCCTTGTTATCGCCTGACGTATCCACCACGTGGCATATGTGCTGAATTTATAACCTTTCCTGTAATCAAACTTTTCCACTGCCTTGAGCAGCCCGAGATTGCCCTCCTGTATAAGATCAAGGAACTGCATGCCCTTGCCCACATATCTCTTCGCTATGCTCACCACAAGTCTCAGATTTGCTTCATTCAGCCTGTCTCTGGCCGCCTTGTCGCCTTTTTCTATGCGTATGGCCAGTTCTACCTCCTCCTCTGCCGTCAGAAGAGGGACCTTGCCTATATCCTTTAAATACATGCGCACGTGATCCTCAAGTCCTACGCTCTCGGCCAGCGATTCTATGTCGTCGACATACTGCTTCGACATTATCTCGGACGGGTTGTCAAGATCTCCGACTATACTTATTCCGAGTCTTTCGGCGACCTCGTATATTTTGTCTATCACATCGGCCTCCAGATCCGACTCGTCAAGAGCGGCATTTATCTCATCAAATGATATAGACCCTTTCATCTTGCCGCGTTCGAACAATGCGATCATAAGAGGGCTCTCGTTGAATACGGCTTTCTCCTCCTTTGTGAGAAGATCCGCCACGTTAAAATCCGGATCATCGTACCGCAGCTCAGATGAATATGCATCGTCATCGTCCGGATAGGCATCTATGCTTTCTTCCGAAATGGAGTCGATCTCGGATTCATCCACATCTATGTCCATGTCCATATCAAGATCCAGCTGCATATCCAGATCGTCAGGCTCTTCCTCATCAAATCCGACAGGTTCGACTTCTTCATCGGCGTCAATATCATCAAACGCGCCTTCCCCGTCCGGATCCTCGGAGAGCATGTCCCTATCAATACCCGTCAAAGCTTCGTTATCCTCTTTCTTTTTCTTAGTGCCCATTGCTGTACTTCTTCCTTTCTTCAATGATCGCCGCCGTCTCTTTTATGAGAGCAAAGCGATCTGCTTCGTTTATCGCATTGTCATTAAGCATTTCGTTTATGCATGATATCCTTATATCGCAATCCAATATCCTGCATCTGTTCACAATATCCGCACACGCCTGACCGATATCGGACGGTCTGAGCCATCCCGACACGATATCGGTCAGCAGCTTCACATCGCGCTCCGGGAGCTCCGATGCATCGGCGATGACAGCTTCATGTCCGGTCCTCTCTCCGCTTTCATATCTCTTCTTCAGCTTTTCGAGGAGCGTCCTGTTGGGCTTACTCGCGGATAATCTCATGATGTCGCCGTAATACTTTTCGAGGGATCTTCTGTCGTCGCTCATAAGAAGTATCGCTGTTTTCTCAAGCTTGTCCTGTTTAACTCTTTCGGGGATATCCGCGGTATCTTCGGCATTATTATTGCCCGTTACGGCGTTTTTTATATTTCTCACGGGCATTCTGCCGCCGTTTGCTTCCGGATCCTGATATGAACCCGATCTTCTGATCTTCATTATTTCAGAGGTGACGGAATCCTTGGAGATACCGTATTTGTCCGAAAACCACGTGCAATACATGTCACGCTCCGCATCGCCGGATATGGAAGCCAATATCCTTACCGATCCTCTCACAAATGCGGCCTTTGATTCCATAGATGTTGGAGGGTATCTTTCCTCCTCTTTCGATATCCTGTATTCGACTGCAGACCTCGCCCTGTCCGCAAGCGCCGTAAACTCATCGGCAGTATGCGTTCTGAGGAACTCATCCGGATCCTTTGCGCCGGGGTCCGCGTCCGGTATCGAAAGCACCCTTATCCTGAAACCCGCGGCCGCAAGTATGTCAAGTCCCCTGAGAGTGGCCTTCTGCCCCGCGCCGTCGGCGTCGTAGCCGATTATGACCTCTTTAAAATATCTTTTGAGGAGTCTCGCCTGCGCATGCGTAAGAGCAGTCCCCAAAGAAGCCACGGCCCAGTGTATCCCCGACTTGTGCAGCGCTATGCAATCCATATAGCCCTCAACTATTATGACTCTTTCCGACTGTGATTTCTTGGCTATATTCAATCCGTACAGATGATTTCCCTTTATATATGCAGGCGTCTCGGGCGAATTGAGATATTTGGGCAGAGAATCGTCCATGACTCTTCCCCCGAATGCGATAACATTGCCGGAAACATCGAATATCGGGAACATCACACGGTTCCTGAATTTATCGTAATATGTATCGGAGTCCCTCTTCTTCGTTATGAGTCCCGCCTTGACGAGGAGTTCAACATCGGGGGCAGCCCCGCTTTCGGTAAAATGCCTGTAAAGCGCATCCCATGAGTCGGGTGCGTAGCCGAGACCGAACTGCTTTACAGTCTCGGTGCGAAGTCCTCTGTCATACAGATATTTCTGCGCCTGCCTGTTATGCTTTAATTGGTCATAGAAAAATTTGGCCGCTGTCCTGTTTACGGAATATATGCTGTTTATGAGCCGGGCCTTGTCCTCCTGACGCTTGTCTGCGGAGTGTTCAAGCTCTATTCCGGCTCTTTTGGCAAGAAATTCAAGCGCCTCCGGATAATTGAGATTCTCGGCGTACATTATGAAATTGACTACGTTACCCGCCTTGCCGCATCCGAAACACTTAAATATCTGCTTGCCCTCGTGTACCGAAAATGAAGGGGTCTTCTCACTGTGAAAAGGGCACAGACCCATATATCCGCTGCCCTTTCTCTCAAGTCTTACATACTCGCCTATCACATCGCCGATATCGTTCTTTTCAATTATCTCGTCGATCTGACGCTGAGGTATCATGTTCTCATCCCCCTGTATAAACTGACGGCACAATAACAAAGCCGGACTCCGGCTCCACACATTCATTCCGCTGTCATAATATACGACGCCGAGCCCGGAAATCCTTTTTTATTTTCGGCAATATTCTGCAATATCAGACGGATTTCTCACTATTAAGATATATGAATCTTCATCGATCATTCTGAGAGCACTCAGCATTTTACTCTCGGGTATGGAAATGCATCCGGACGATGCCAGCGAACCGGGGGACGTGCAGTGCAGGAATATAGCCGAGCCTTTGCCCTTAACGGCAGGATCCACATTAAAATTGACCATTGCGGCATAATTGTATGAATAAGTATAATCTATCAGATGCTCAGACGCCGATCTGTTCCAGGAAGGCGGCATTTCACTCCCTCTTACGTGCATATTATATGTATCCGAATTTTTGTCCCCGTCCCAGTAATCATCGTTGTCGACCTTTGTATACTCCTTCAGCAGACCTCCGGGGTCGTCCTTTATACCGAAAAGCATTCCGAAGCCGTATAATCCCGCCGGCGACGTGCCGTTTCCCTCGATCCTGTTTTCAGTATCTTCGACGCCGCTCCTTCCTACGTATCCGGACGTCTTGAAGGCCTGAACCCACTCGCCGCCGTTTTTCTTATATGCGTAAAATCTACACGATGTTACATCTCCGGGATCCTGCACCGTTATAAAAAGAGACGATGCGCTGTCCGCTATTTTAAGCTCGGCAACAACGCCCGTATAATCGTCGCGCAGCACAGCCGCATTTATCAGTTCCGAGTCCGACATGACATACCAATCCTCCACTCCGTCATATTCAAGCATATTCTCTGTCATTTCAGATGCGACCTTGTCCTGTATGTATGCTTCTTTTACGGATCCGGCCACATCTTCGCTCGTATCATACGTAAAATATCCTTCTGTCACGGCAGCATACACATTTTCGGAATCATACACGAGCGTTTTGGCGTTAAGCTCACGTCCCTCTCCCCGTGCAAATTCGCAGAAAATATTGTCCGTGTCATTCATGTATACGGTTTCCTGACCGTTTGAATCGCCTTCCGTCTGCATGTCGGATTCACCGCCTATGACGTCAAGTATATCGTTCACGGTCTCAACTGTATTCAGGAATCTTTCCGCTCTTTCCGTTATGTCTTTATTTACGCTTCCGTTCCCCGAAGTATCGAGCTTATATGATATATATCTTATGAGCACAAAATCAAACTCATCTCTGTGTGATGCGTAATAGTCTTTTATGTCATCCTCGGATACGGGATTTTCGCTTTCATAGCTTTCCTTCATATCAGACTCGCATTTTTCCGCAAGGGACTCGCACAGGCGTATCATCGTATACTGCTCTGCGTTTATTCCGAAAAGCCTGCCCGCCACGCTGTCGGAGGAATATTCATCGCTCATGCCGAGCGTATCATACTGCATGCGGAGATATGATTCTGCGTTGCTGCGCACGAGTACCTGCTCGTCTTCCGTGAGGAAATATCCGTGCCTCATCGCGTAAAAGAGCTTTGTTTTCAGTATTTCCGCCGCGTCAAACGCCGTATTTCTGTTTCCGGAAACATAATATTGGTATACACATTCATACGTGTACATATTTTTTATGACATCGCCGAAAATGCGCATGTTTTCGGCATAGCCCTCTATCTCATCCGTACTGTCCGGAAGCTCCGTAACAAGCTCGCCCGCTATCGCCGTACCGTCTCTCACAGGTTCTTCCGTATTATTGTCCGAGCACGCGCCGAGCATTAAGATCAGTGCCATCACCGCCGCCAGCACGGCGGGCGGCTTTAATTTTATTTTTTTCAAAATATCACCTGTGTATCAATAATCAAATACCGAGAAGATCATATTATTCAATATATTGCGCACTGTTTCATGTCTGTTGCCGAAGGCGGCGGACGTACCTTCTGCCTGTATCACATAATAAGCCATTGCCCTTGTCGCAACGTATATCTCACCCGACATTTTAATATCATCTTTTATATATTCGTACGGTAGCACCGTAAAGCTCACATTTTTGCCGCTGTATACGGACTGTGCCGAAAAAGTATATTTTTCCTCCGCATGAGAAGCCTTGAATTCATCAAAAACGGCCGAAGCAACGGCTTTGTGTTCAAGAGGCGGTTCACGGGAGCCCTGTGAAGACGGCGTTACATCCGGGGATGACGGCGTTATATCCTGCGAAGGCTGCGATACTTCCGGTGACGCTTCCGCATCTGTATCCGTGTCCGTATCCGTATCATCCGTATTCATAAGTCCGCCGTAGTCTTTATAGTAAAAAGATACCGTAAGATCGCCGTCGCGCTCCATTCCGGCTCTGGGATCGGGCGATGCCGATGCGGATGCAGGCGCAGACGCAGCGGCGGAAGCAGTGGGAGACGCGGATGCAGGCGTATCCGGTCCGGGCGATGCAGACGACATTTTCTTGAGCGGGAACAGTTCGAGCACGAGGCCTGTCTTGCTGTCCAGCATAAAACCGAACTGATCCGCATTTACATTCCAATCGTCCGGATAAAATACGCGGAAGAAATAGCGCGAAGCATTGTGCATAGATGCATACGGCGCATCAGATTCGGTTTCCGTATCCTCTTCGTCCTGTTCTACTTTAAAATAACTTATGAAAGACACTCCTATGGCCACTATCATCACCATGACTATGAGCACGAGGAACGTCTTCCTGTTTTTTGCCCACAAATTGCTTTTTGCCTTCATTGCGAATTCTCCTGTCAGATATTAAGGCATTCTCCCTGACGCATGAGCACATATCTTACGCCGAGCCTGTCGGCCTCCTGCATGAAAACATAAGGGTTTCCGCCGTGTTCGGCGAAGTTCCAGAAATGTGACGGTACGGAGCAGCCCGCTCCCAGCTTCTTTGCCATGAAGGCAGCCTCCGTTTCGTTCATATTTCCGAATGCGCCGTTTATAGGTAGTATAGCATAATCCGGCGATTTTGTAATATCATTTATTATTTCTTCTCTGTACGATGTGTCCCCGAGGGCGTATATGCGCTTGCCCTCAACATTTATAACGGTACCCACGGCGTACGGCGTATCGGGGCCGTGATCGCAATACACGAAATCGCACTTTATGCATCCGCCGAGCTCCGCGCTGTCTCCCGCCTTTATGAGATGCACGCGCCCTTCTGCGGTGTCATACGCCACGTTCAGCCTTTCAAGCTCATCCATGCCGCACTTTGTAAGATATATATGAGTCCCGGCATTGTTCATAAATGCCGGCACCGAATCCTTGTCAAAATGGTCATAATGTCCGTGGCTGCATATCACGGCATCGAATACGAGCTCATCCGGCTCGAGCAAAAAAGGCATGAGACGCTTGAAGCCGAATTCTCTTTCGCAGCAGTCGGAGAGATATATATCGTATGCGAGCGTAAAACCGTCGGAAGCCTTCAATATGAAGCCCGCCTGACCCATAAAATACAGATGAGCCGTGCCCTTTTCCGGTCTGTCGTTTTTTATACGTTCGGCAAATTCTTTCATTTCACTGTACCTTCACGGTTTTATTAAAAATCTCTGGCGTAGCCGCACGTCCATCCGCCGTCTACCGTCAGCACCGCGCCCGTCAGATATGAAGCGGCTTCATCCGAGCCTACGTAAAGCGCCGCATTGGCTATATCGGAAGGATCTCCCGGCCTGTGCTGAGGAATATGGGACAGCATAGCCTCGGCGCGCTCCCTGTCTCCGTAGAAGAGCGCTTTCGTGCCTTCAAACATTATCGATCCGGGAGCGATGACATTCACGCGTATATTTTGGGGCGCGAGCTCAAGGGCCATGGCTTTGGAGAAATTTATGACGCCCGCCTTGGCCGCGGTGAAGGCGCACTGGTTCCTGAAGGGTATGATACCCACGACCGAGCTTATGTTTATGATATTTCCGCCGCCGGCTTTTATGATATGAGGCGTAAAAGCCTTGGAGCACTTATACGTACCGTCGAGGTCGACGCCCACTATCCACGACCATTTCTCGTCGCTGAATTCATGTACGGGCTTTCTGTCATCCGGTCCCACGTTCACTCCCGCGTTATTTATGAGAACGTGTATCGCGCCGAATTCCGCCTCAATATCCGCCGCCGCCTTTGCCAGCGACCCGGCATCGGTCATCTCCATGTAAAATGCTTTCGCTCTTCCGCCGGAATCCTTCGAATCTTCATTTATCTTCTCTGCCAGTTCATTGCCCCTTGACGTATTTCTGCATCCTATCGCCACATTCGCGCCGTTTGCGGCAAAAGCCTCCGCCATGGAGCTGCCTATAGCGCCCGTGGCGCCCGTTATGACAACCGTTTTACCTTTATAATCAACCTTCAATTTACTTTCAAAGCCCACAAAGATCAACCCTTTCAGTTATTTTTACATTTTCTCCACAACTCTTACGCCTATAAGGTACAGAGCCGATTTTATACATACACATGCGCATTCGGTGAGCTTGAGTCTCGCCTTCCTGATATCTCCCGTTTCCTTCATGATGCCGCATGTATTGTAAAATTTATTAAATGCCTGAGCAAGATCGGTCACGTAGCGCGTAACGCAGCATGGCTCATACCGCAGGGCGGCTTCACGCACGGCGCTTTCAAAGGAGTTTATGAGCTTTATGAGCTCAAATTCTTCGTCGCCCGTGAGCAGGCCGCAATCTGCGTCTTTGTAATCTATGCCTTCCGATACCGCTTTTCTCAGGACGCTCCTGCCCCTTGCGTAAGCATACTGCACGTACGGCCCCGATTCGCCTTCAAAATCGAGTATATCCTTCCATGTGAACACTATATCCTTTTCTCTTCCGTTCTTGAGGAACGAGTAGAGTATGGCTCCTACTCCTATTTTCTCGGCCGCGTCGTCGGGATCCTCTATATTTTTACTCGTGGGGCTGTTCCTTATGACTTCCTTTGTCTTCTCAACGGACTCGCGGAGCACATCTTCAAGGAAAACAACGTCCCCGTGACGTGTCGAGAGCACCTTATCGGGAAAGCGCACATATCCGAAGCCCACATGTACGCAGTCGTCCGCCCAATCATATCCCATTTTACCGAGCACGGAAAATATCTGCTTAAAATGGAGCGCCTGCGGCGTGCCCACCACATATATATTCCTGTAAAAATCGTAATGCCTTTTCCTGTATATCGCCGCCGCGAGATCGCGCGTGGCATATATGGTAGTGCCGTCGGATTTCAGTATTATGCACGGCGGCATACTGTCATCGTCAAATCTCACGACCTTAGCGCCGTCGCTCTCCTCGAGCAGACCCTTTTCTTCAAGCATGGAAACGACTTCCGGCATTTTGTCAGTATAAAAGCTCTCTCCCGCGTATGAGTCGAACGTAATGTCCAGAAGAGCGTATGTCTTGTTGAATTCTTTAAGGCTCACGTCTACGAAGAACTGCCACAGACCGCGCACCTCCTCATCGCCGTCCTCGAGCTTCTTAAAATACATGCGCGCTTCGTCATCCAGCGAGGGATCCTTCTCCGCCTCGGTGTGAAATCTCACATATATCCTGAGGAGCTCGTTAAGAGGATCTTTTTTCATCGCGTCCTCGTCGCCCCAGCGCTTATACGCGCTTATGAGCTTGCCGAACTGCGTTCCCCAGTCGCCTATGTGGTTTATCTTGACCGTCTCATAGCCCAAAAAAGCATATATGCGCTCGATGGAGCTTCCGAGCGCCGTGGTCACGAGGTGTCCTATGTGGAACGGCTTTGCTATATTTGGAGAGGAAAATTCCACGAGAACGCGTTTTCCGGCTCCCTCATGCGATCTGCCGTAGTCATCGCCCTTTGAAATGACCTCCGGCACAACGCTTTCGGCAAGAGCTTTTCTGTCAAGGTAGAAATTAAGATAGCCTCCCGCCGCCTCCGCACGCCTAAAAATGCCCGCATCGTCCTTCATTCCGGAGTTTACGGCCGTTTCAAGCTCCTTCGCTATCATCTGAGGCGATCTTCTCAGAGCTTTGGCAAGCGTAAAACACGGAAAAGCGGCGTCGCCCATATCCGGGCTCGGCGGCACGGTCATAAGCTTTTCCGCCTGCTCCGATGTTATCACATCTGCCCCGAGCACAGAAGCCGCGATCTTCGCGGCAGCCTTTTTATAGTTCATATTACGTTTCCTTTCATTTCATAAGACAACTGTCCATCAGACAACGATATTTACGATCCTGCCGGGCACTGCGATCACCTTCCTGACCGTTTTACCGTCTATGAGCTTTTTGACGCTGTCATTTTCAAGGGCAAAGCGCTCGGTCTCATCCTTGTTGTATCCCGAAGGCACCATGAGCTTCATCCTAACCTTGCCGCATATCTGGACCGCGATCTCAACCTCGTCTTTGACAAGAGCCGATTCGTCGTAGGTCGGCCACGATGACTTGTATATAGGTTTATCCGAAAGTGCCTGCTGCTGCCATATCTCCTCTGTTATATGAGGTGCAGCCGGGTTGAGGAGCAGCAGGAGTATCCTCAGTTCTTCTCTTGTGACGCTGCCTTTTGCATATATCTCGTTCACATACGACATCATGGCGGCTATGGCCGTGTTGAACTTAAGCTTTTCGTAGTCCTCCGAGACCTTCTTGACAGTCGCGTTCGCAGAGGCTCTGAGCTCCTGTGAAACCTCCTCGCTGTCACACAACATATCCTGAAGCTTCCATACTCTTTCGAGGAAACGGTAGCAGCCTCTCGCGCCCTGTGTAGACCAGGGTATAGCCTGATCGAAAGCTCCCATGAACATCTCGTATACTCTGAATGCGTCGGCGCCTATCTCGTCTATGATATCATCAGGATTTATGACATTTCCTCTTGATTTGGACATCTTCTCGCCGTTTTCGCCGAGTATCATGCCGTGTGACGTTCTTTTGATATACGGCTCCGGGCACGAAACGGCGCCTATATCGTACAGGAATCTGTGCCAGAATCTGGAATAGAGCAGATGGAGCGTCGTGTGCTCCATGCCTCCGTTGTACCAGTCAACGGGCAGCCAGTAATCCATGGCTTCCTTTGAAACGAACTCATCATCATTATGCGGATCGCAGTATCTTATAAAGTACCATGACGAACCGGCCCACTGAGGCATCGTATCTGTTTCTCTCTCCGCCGGCGCTCCGCATTTGGGGCACGTCGTATGCACCCATTCGGGCACATTCACAAGAGGGGATTCGCCGCTGTCAGTCTGCACGTAATTCTCTATGTCGGGAAGCTTTACCGGAAGCTCCGATTCGGGCACACTCACCCAGCCGCAGTGAGGACATTTTACAAGCGGAATGGGCTCTCCCCAATATCTCTGCCTGCTGAACACCCAGTCGCGGAGCTTGTAATTCACTTTGCGGTGCCCGAGTCCCTTCTCCGTGAGCCATTCTATTATCGTCTTTTTTGCTTCGGCCACGGAAAGTCCGTCAAGGAATCCCGAATTTACCAACACGCCGCTCTCAATATCCGTATATGCTCCCTTACTTACATCTCCGCCCTTTACGACTTCTATTATGGGGAGTCCGAATTTGTCCGCGAAAGCCCAGTCGCGCTCATCGTGAGCGGGTACGGCCATTATGGCGCCGGTGCCGTAAGATATGAGTACATAGTCGGAGATCCATACGGGTATCTCCTTTCCGTTCACCGGATTTACCGCTGTTATACCCTTAAGAGGCACGCCCGTCTTGTCCTTGGCTATCTCGGTCCTTTCAAAATCTGACTTTTTGGCAGCCTCGGCTCTGTATGCCGTAACCTCATCAAAATTCTCTATCCTGTCCCTGAGCTTGTCTATTATGGGATGCTCGGGCGACACGACCATATATGTGGCGCCGAAAAGCGTGTCCGGGCGCGTCGTGTACACCGTGAGTATGCCGTTATCCGTATCCTTCGCAGCCGGAACGGTGAAATTCACCTCTGCTCCTTCGCTCCTTCCTATCCAATTGCGCTGCTGCGTTTTAACCTTTTCTATGAATTCCACATCGCAGAGTCCGTCCAGGAGCTTCTGGGCGTAATCGGTTATCTTGAGCATCCACTGCGATTTCACACGTCTTACGACATCTCCGCCGCAGCGCTCGCACACACCGTTTACGACCTCTTCGTTGGCAAGTCCCACCTTGCACTGAGTACACCAGTTTATAGGCACCTCGGCCTTGTAGGCAAGACCTTTTTCAAAAAGCTTGAGGAATATCCACTGCGTCCACTTATAGTAATCCGGATCCGTGGTATTTATCTCGCGCGACCAATCAAACGAGAAGCCTATCCTCTTAAGCTGCTCCTTAAAATGCTTCACGTTCGCCGCCGTGATCTTGGCCGGATGCACCTTGTTCTTTATGGCGTAATTCTCGGCGGGGAGTCCGAAAGCGTCCCAGCCTATGGGGAACAGCACGTTATAGCCTTCAAGTCTGCGTTTTCTGGCTATTATATCCATAGCGGTATTCGACCTCGGGTGTCCCACATGAAGGCCGTTTCCGGACGGATACGGAAATTCTATGAGTCCGTAGAATTTCTTTTTCGTATGGTCTATCTTTGCTTCAAAGGCTCTGTCATCATCCCATATCTTCTGCCATTTTGCCTCAATCTCGGCAGGCTTGTATTCAAATATCCTTTCCTTCATAACATTCTACCTCCCGTTTCATTCCCTTTCGGGCAAATCCTCATATGACTGCTTCCTGCCGACATGCTTGTATGACGGCCTTATTATCCTGCTGCTCACGGCAAGCTCTTCAAGTCTGTGCGCGCTCCATCCGGCTATCCTCGATATCGTGAAAATAGGCGTGAAAAGCTCCTTCGGTATGTTGAGCATGGTATATACAAGACCCGAATAAAAGTCCACGTTCGCGCACATCATTTTGGTAGAGTTCTTGAATTCATCGAACGCCTCCGGTGCGAGCTCTTCCACTGTATTGTAAAATTCAAGCTCCTTCTCCCACTCTCCCCCGAGAGCCGAGGCGAGCTCTTCCGCCTTCCTGTGAAGGAGAACTGCTCTCGGATCGGATATCGTATATACGGCGTGACCTATCCCGTATATGAGACCCGTGCGGTCGTAGGCCTCCTTGTTCAGTATTTTTATAAGATAATCCCTTATGGCATCTCTGTCGGATGTGGAGGGAATGTGGGCTTTGATATCATTCATCATGTCCATGACTTTAAGGTTCGCGCCGCCGTGCTTCGGTCCTTTGAGAGCGCCTATAGCGGCGGCCATGGCAGAATACGTGTCCGTACCTGTGGATGTTACTACATGAACGGTGAAGGATGAATTGTTTCCTCCGCCGTGCTCTGCGTGTATCATGAGCGCAAGGTCGAGAGTCTCTGCCTCAAGCTGCGTATATCTGCTGTCCGGACGCAGCATCTGGAAAAAGTTCTCGGATGTTGACAGCCCCTTGCTCGGGTTGTGTATATAAAGACTTTTATCCTTGTAATAATGGTTTCTGGCCTGATATGCGTACGCGGTCATCGTGGGGAACTGCGCTATGAGGCGTATGCACTGCTTCAGTACATTTTCATATGAGAGGTCGTCGGGGTTGCTGTCATATGAATATGAAGCGAGAGTACACCTTGCAAGCTTGTTCATTATATTGTTGCTGGGAGCCTTCATTATCATATCCTCGGCGAAGCCGTCCGGCAGCTTTCTCATATCGTCAAGCAGCTCCGTGAATTCCGACAGCTGCTCACTGTTGGGAAGCCTGCCCGTTATCAGAAGATACGCCGTTTCCTCAAATCCGAAGCGCTTTCCCCTGGCGGCGCCGTCTACGAGCTTATCTATGCTTATCCCTCGGTACAAAAGCTTTCCTTCAACGGGCACCTTATCATTTTCCTCCAGTATATATCCCCGCACGTCGCCTATGCTGGTAAGTCCCACGAGCACGCCGGTACCGTCTGTGTTTCTGAGACCGCGCTTTACATTGTATTTATCATAAAGGTTCGGGTCAAATGAGTCTGAAACAACGGCAGTATCCGCCATTTCCTTTATCAATCTCTCATACGGCACGAACGCCGCGTCACAATCCTGACGGTACATAAAAAGTCCTCCGAAAATAATATAAAATGACATAAAGCCATCATACCCGTGATACGGATATAATGGCTTATTGTATTAAATCGCGCGGATTATGTCAATTACTTATTGTCTTGCTGTTTGTATTGCTGTCAGTCCTCGTCATTGCTCATATTGCTGCCCGCTTCTTCTATTATCTTCTTGGCAGCGCTTTCGGGAACCTCCTCATAGCGTACGAATTCTGTCGTAAAAGATCCCCTTGCCTGCGTCATTGAGCGAAGGTCTGTGGCATACTTGAATATTTCGGCGTACGGAACCTCAGCGATAACCTCCTGAAGACCTCCCTCTATAGGATTCATGCCGAGAACGCGGCCTCTCCTCTTGTTCATGTCGCCTATCACATCTCCCATGTATCTCTCCGGGACTCTTACGTTTACGGAATAAACAGGTTCCAGAAGTACGGGAGCCGCCTGCGGAACGGCAGCCTTAAAGGCTATCTTTGCGGCGGAAACAAACGCAACCTCTTTTGAATCAACGGGGTGATATTTACCGTCTATGAGAGTCGCTTTAAGGTGTACCACCGGGTATCCTGCGAGCACGCCCTTCTTGACACTCTCCTGAAGACCCTTCTCAACAGACGGGAAGAACTGCTTAGGAACCGCTCCTCCGAACACTCTCTCGCAGAACTCGAGCTCTTCATTCTCACCGGGTTCGAACTCTATGACAACCTTACCGTACTGTCCGGCGCCGCCCGACTGTTTCTTGTGGAGTCCTTCTGCCGTGACCTTCTTTCTTATCGTCTCGCGGTACGGAACCTTGGGATCTTCAAGCGTGACAGACACGCCGTATCTGTTCTTGAGCTTGCTCACTATCGTGTCTATGTGCTGATCTCCGAGGCCCGATATGAGCATCTGTCCCGTCTCGGCATTCTGATAGAACTGTATAACGGGATCCTCGTCCTTGAGCTTAGAAAGGCTGGTGCTTATCTTCTCTTCGTCGCCTCTTGCCTTAGGCGCTATACCGAGCGTCAGCTGAGGGATCGGGAATACCGTAGGCGCAAGAGTTATGGCATTTGCCTTTGTGCAGAGCGTATCGTTCGTCGCCGTCACATTCAGCTTGGCTACCGCACCCAGGTCGCCGCATACGAGCTCTTTAACGGGTATCTGCTTCTTTCCTCTGAGAACGAATATCTGAGCGATGCGCTCCTCTGTTCCCTTGTTGGCATTATACAACACTGTATCGGGCTTCAACGTTCCGGAACATACCCTGAACAGTGAGAGTCTTCCCACGAAGGGATCGGCTATCGTTTTGTATACGAAAAGTGCGGGCGCTCCGTCCGGATCCGGCTTCATCTGTTTATCCTCGCCGTTTGCATCCTTGTAATCGAGCACGGTGCGTTCGAGGGGCGAAGGCATGTAATCCACTATGAAGTCCATGAGTTTCTTCATTCCTATATTCTCATATGCGGAACCGAGCAGCACCGGGGCGCAGGAGCAATTGTTTATCGCTATCTTGAGGCCTTTTATTATCTCCTCCTGGGTGAATTTCTCTCCCGCGAAGAATTTTTCCATGAGCTCATCGTCGGTCTCTGCAACGATCTCGGAGATGGAAGCGTTTATCTCTTCCGCTCTGTCTGTCATGTCCGCGGGCATGTCGCAGTCCGTGAGATTTCCGTTCTTATCGAACATACGCGCCTTCATAGTGATACCGTCAACTATACCGACGAGCTTTCCGCCTTGCCTTATGGGGAGCTGGAGCGCAACGCACGGACGTCCGAGTACTTCCTTGAGCTCATTATATATCTTATCGAAATCCGCCGTGTCGTCATTCATCTTGTTGACGAATATAACGCGCGGGAGATTTCTGCTGTTTGCAAATTCCCAAGCTTTTTCTGTGCCTACGGCCATAGAACCGGCCACTACTATGACGGCGGAGTCGCACACAGAAACGCCCTCTGCCATCTCACCCGCAAAGTCAAAATATCCGGGAGTGTCTATAATGTTCACCGTGCAGCCCTTCCAGTCAAAAGGCGCGACCGAAAGGCTCACCGATGCCTGTCTTCTTATTTCTTCCTGATCATAGTCGAGGACTGTGTTGCCTTCATTTATTCTTCCGAGGCGGTCGGTAGCTCCCGCATCAAAAAGCATCGCTTCCGCTACGGACGTCTTACCTACGCCTCCGTGACCGAGTAAAACAACATTTCTTAAATCAGAACTTTTCATATACATTCCTCCAATATTTAAAAATCATGTGTTCCTGCGTAATGCGGTTAGTTTATCACTTACGGATACGTATGTCAATATTTCCCTTGACACGCATATCTTCAGGGGGTACAATCTGACCTGCGGAACATTTTACTGACGGCAAAGAAGCAGCTGAGCCGAAAGAACCGATATGACCGTTATATTTTGTCTTTATTCATTTTCGGAGATTCAGCCTTTTTCACGTCGGTATCATATGTGAATATTTGTTATCATATAAAGAAAGGACTGTTTTCCATGTATAAATACGATCCGAAATCCATGTGCGCGGACGAATTCATAAACGATGAGGAGATCCGCGAAACTCTCAGATATGCCGATGAGAACAAGGACAATCACGACCTGATAGATTCGATACTGGCAAAGGCCGCTCCCGTGCGGAACGAAAACGGCGTTTTCTGCAGGGGACTGAGCCACAGAGAGGCGTCCGTTCTGCTCGCCTGCGAGGATCCCGACAAGATACGTAAAATGGAGGAGCTCGCCAAAGAGATCAAGAATGCGTTTTACGGCAACCGGATAGTGATATTCGCGCCTCTTTATCTGTCAAATTACTGCGTAAACGGCTGCGTTTACTGCCCGTATCACATGAAGAACAAGCACATTCCCAGAAAGAAGCTCACTCAGGAGGAGATCAGGCGCGAGGTGACGGCGCTTCAGGATATGGGACACAAGCGTCTGGCGATAGAGGCGGGAGAAGATCCCAAGAACAATCCCATAGAATATATACTCGAATCCATTAAGACGATATATTCGATCAAGCATAAAAACGGAGCCATAAGGCGCGTCAATGTCAACATAGCCGCCACGACGGCGGAAAACTACAGGAAGCTCAAGGAGGCCGGGATAGGCACTTACATCCTATTCCAGGAGACGTACCACAAGGAAAGCTATCTTGCGCTCCACCCCACGGGGCCGAAGCACGACTACAATTATCACACAGAGGCGATGGACAGGGCCATGGAGGGCGGCATAGACGACGTGGGTCTCGGCGTACTTTTCGGACTTGAAAGATACAGATATGAGTTCGCAGGTCTTCTCATGCATGCGGAGCACCTCGAGGCGGTCCACGGAGTAGGCCCGCACACGATAAGCGTCCCGCGTTTGAAGCGCGCCGACGATATCGATCCCGATGAATTCAGTGAGGGTATCAGCGACGATGTTTTTGCCAAAATATGCGCCCTCATACGTATAGCCGTGCCGTACACGGGCATGATAATATCTACGAGAGAGAGTCAGAAGGTAAGAGAAAGAGTGCTGCCCCTCGGCGTTTCACAGATAAGCGGAGGTTCGCGCACGAGCGTCGGAGGATATGCCGAGGAGGTGCGTCCTACGGACACCGAGCAATTCGATGTTTCGGATCAGCGTTCTCTCGACGAGGTCGTAAAATGGCTCATGGAGCTGGGATATATCCCCTCCTTCTGCACGGCATGCTACCGCGAAGGGCGCACGGGAGACAGGTTCATGTCTCTTTGTAAATCGGGACAGATACAAAATTGCTGTCATCCGAACGCACTCATGACTCTTAAAGAATATCTCACGGACTACGCGTCGGACGAAACGAAGGAATGCGGCGAGAAGCTCATAGAATCGGAGCTTGAAAATATTCCCAAGGAAAAGGTGCGCGATATATGCAGGGAACGCCTTGACAAAATATCCGAAGGCGCACGCGATTTCAGATTCTGATCTGCGGCCCGGGCCGTATGTAAAGGGGGACGATCGATATCATGGGACTCAACGACACGCCTTCGGCAAACAGGACTCACATTTCGTTTTTCGGCCGCAGGAACGCCGGGAAATCAAGCCTTATGAACGCTTTTACCGGGCAGGACATAGCCGTCGTTTCAGATATAAAGGGAACGACGACGGATCCCGTTTTCAAGAGCATGGAGCTGCTCCCGCTGGGGCCCGTCATAATGGCGGACACGCCGGGCTTTGACGATACGGGAGAGCTGGGCGAGCTCAGGATAAAGAAAACA
>CANQOI010000002.1 GCA_947625435.1 uncultured Clostridia bacterium
TTTTTATGCTTTTCATTCAACCTGTATAAAATTTTCAAGGTTCAAAAAATCTGCTTGACTTTTTATTTGCAGACTTATTTATGCTAAAACCGGGAAAGAATTGGTAAACGGTGTTCAACAAAACGCGTCGCAGGTTCTCCGAAGCTGCGGAAAATCGGTTCAAACTGTAAAAATCAACCGGTTTTTGCCGAAATATAAAAACCAGGAGGAAATCGCAATGGGACTCACGGACAAGTTGAAAAAAGCGGCGGAACAGGCAACGCAAAAAGCGACCGAGGCTGCGGGACGTGCTGCAAAAGCCGCGGAGCCGTTTGTTTCCGGAGTTAAGGACGGGCTCACGGAAAATATGAAATTACCTCACCTGAACAAAACCCCTAAGCCGGAGCCTCTCGATCTGGAAGCTGAGCGCGCGGCGCGCGAAGCTTGGAAAGCGGAGCAGACTGCCAAGAAAAACAACAGCTGGAAGATTTCCGCGAAGAAGTGCGCAAATATGCCGAGATGCCCTCGAATTGCGACAAGGGCATGGGCGACTGCGTGATGGGCTACGAGAATTTTTGCTACACCTGTCCGGTGGACTGCGAGTGCCGCCGCAAGCAAATTTCGGGATTGGTGCAGTTCACATCATACAGATCCGTTTTATGAAATTTGGGACGCTTTCATTAAACTGGTTCTCCCCGATTACAGCAGTAAGTATGGCTTTAAGAGACTGCTAAGCGAATCCATGAAAGGGTTCGGAACGAAAAACAAGCTGCTGACCTTTAAGGTCTTTTCCTGAAATGCTGACAGTTCCGAATTAGTTGTTATTTTTCGCGAGGGTGTAGTATAATGAAAACAGTTCGTCCGTAAAGGTGGAATTGCGATGGATTTTTACGAATACTCTGAAAAAATTAAAGAAATCGCCCCTGCTGAAGGGCTTGCCTACCACACTACCGGCTTTTGCCTGCGCCCGTCCGTATTGCCGTTGGTGCTGGTGTCAAGTGACGGTGACGGCGAGATAATCCGAGTGCCGGCACAGGTAAAAAATTCCTTCGGCAATGAGGTGAACGTGGTGGCCGTCGCCCGGTCGGCCTTCACCGATAACAAAACGGTTACAGATATAATCCTGCCTGCAAGTATCGAAAGAATTGAGGCGGGCGCCTTCGCCGGGTGCGAAAAATTGCAAAATATTACGATCCCCAAGGGGGTGACCCGCATTTCGGCAGGCACTTTTTCCGGTTGTATAAGCCTGCAAAACGTGTATTACGAGGGCAGCCGCGCAGACTGGGAGCGTGTTGAAATCGCCCACGATAAGCACGAAATCGAGTTCGGCACTGACGTTCCAGGCACGCCGGCCGCGACGGTCCCACGCAAGGCGAATTGGGCGACACGATATTCAATACAATTGTGGAGATTGAGCGCCTGAACAACGAGCGGGCCGAAGCGTCGCAGGTTGACAAGTAAGGCAAAAATCGCCTTGCAGGATTGATAGAAAAAGAAAGGAGGCAAGGCGCATGGCGAGAGAAGCGATCAAAGACTGGAGAGGTGAAATTCTCGGCTTTGTGGAAACCCAAAGCAACGGCGATAAGGTCCTAACGGATTTTTACGGCCACAAGTTGGGGTTTTACAGAAAAAATTCTGATGAAACCACCGACTTTTACGGCCGCAAGGTCGGCAAGGGCGACATCCTGTTGACCCTGCTTCGCTGAAGCAAGAACCCACCGCCGTGGAACGCCCACGACGGTGGGTTTTCTTTTCCTCCAAAAATCATCCTCCCCGCCGATTAAGTTGTATTTTTCGAAAAGTCCTGCTATGATGAAACTGCGCCGATCGCCATGCACCGGATTCGGGACAGGAATGAATGTAAAATGATGACCGACAAAGGAGAGAATTTTATGAATTACGAAAAACAGGCCGCGCCATCTGGCAGCGCGGCCAATTTTGAGGAACAAACGCACAAAACTGTCGACCAAACGGTGCCAGATACCGGTCGCAATGGTGAACACACAGAAGCGGAAATACAGTTTGAACGGGAAATGCGGGAATTTTTGCAGAGCCTTATCAACAAAGGCGTCGGGGACTGCGACGATGAAGATGACGAAGGGGAAACGCCGTGTTAGGTGCGCTTATCGGCGATATTGTCGGCTCGGTCTACGAATTTGACAATATTAAAACAAAAGATTTTTCTCTGCTCTCGAAAAACAGCCGTTTTACAGACGATTCGGTGATGACACTGGCTGTGGCCGAGGTTTTGCAGCACGGCAAAACAGATGACCCGGACGAAATCGTGCGGATTTTTCAAAAATGGGGGCGCGCGTACCCGAACGCCGGCTACGGCGCGTCTTTTGTCCGCTGGGTTTTTTCCGAAAATCCGCAGCCCTACCACAGCTGCGGCAACGGCGCCGCTATGCGGATCTCGCCCGTAGGATGGTACGCCGACGATGAATCGCAGGTGCGTGACTATGTCCGCGCCGTCACCTCAGTCACACATGATCATCCGGAGGGGCTCAAAGGCGCGGAGGTTACGGCCATGTGCGTCTATTATGCCCGCCGCGGCCGCTCCAAGGAATTTATCCGGCAATACGCCTCGCAGTATTACGATTTGTCGTTCGATTACGAGGAACTCCGTCGCAATTATACTCACGGCGCGGAGCTTTGCCAAAACACCGTCCCGCAGGCGATCTTCTGCTTTTTGATTTCAAACAGTTTTGAGGACTGCCTGCGCACGACGATCTCGATAGGCGGGGACTGCGACACCACTGCGGCAATCTCATGCGCCATCGCCGAGGCGTATTATAAGCGCATCGACCGCGACCTGACACTGAGCGCACTCGCCCTTCTGCCGGCCGCAAAGGACGGCTGTGACGCAAGAGAGATTCTTTCCCGCTTTGCCGACCGCAAACGGTTTGTGCTCGCGCCGCCCGTCCCGCTGGACGCACGAGCGCTTGAAAAAATCGACCGGACGCAGATCGTGGCGGTGCAGACGGCACACACCGGCGCGATGGGGCGCCCAGGCGAAACGCATGTCTATTGCGCAGGCGGCGGAGAGCTGTCCGAATATCGTTTCACACCGACATGTGGGGACGATTCGTCCGCTTTTTCGGAACAGGCGCGGCGGTTGGCGGTAAAATCCCACGGCTTCTGTGAAATTTATATCGGAATGGGAAACTTTCTGTACTTGCGCAGCGATTTGAAGCCCGCATTTGACGCGGCCGCTTCCGACTTGTCTTTATCGGAACTGTACGTCCGCCACAAGGGAATCTTATGGCGGATCCTGGCCGACCGATAGGGTTAAATATATAGCTATATATTCAAAACAGCGAGAAAATCAAGCGATTTTCTCGCTGTTTTGTTTGTATGACGGGCATGCCTTTGGTCTGTGGTAAAAGCCAACAAGGGACGCAGTTGCCGACGAACCCCAGAGCGATTCCCAAGGTTTGCTCCTTGAAAAACAGGCGAGAAGAAGGGATAGCTAAATTGTATCCTTACGAACAAAAACCTGATATAAAGGCGAATACAGCAGATAAGTGCGCCAAGAGTCACGAAGTTCAAAAGGCAACCGTGACTCGTAGGCGTAAATAATGAGGGGCGTAGCCCCGAGCGCATGACGAAATATCCTTTTTGTGTAGACCTAAAACATATCACAAATATCCCTGTTTTTCATAAAATCATGATTTCTTCACATTTTCATCCGCTTGCTTCGATGAATTCTTTTTAACATCCATTCTGAAAACATCATATGAGTTCCTCTATTATATGTTTCTTCTTTTGTATTTTGCATTAGAATAATCCGTTAGCTTTTCCATTCGTTCCTTCAGCGCGTGTATATTTTCAGATGCGAACAAGGCGATCGACACCTTTAATGTGTTCAATCGGCGGATATATTCCGTCAATTCATTTTTATACTCGTCGTCTACTCCGGCCAACATTTTTTTCAGGTCAGATTCAAATCTTGCGGCGGTAATGGAAAATTGTTCGGAAAAATCATTTAAAATGCCGCCTGCCGTATTCAAAGAATCCGTTGTGACGTGTATTTTGTCCATAAATTATCTTCCCCCTTATGTATTTGATAACCGTGCCATCATTTCGGAAAAGCATCGATAACTTTCTCCGAAATTGGACTTTACAGCATCCAAAAAATCGGCATCATTCGCTGCATAAGCCTGAAAGCACTGAGCAAAGAACCGGGAACTCGGGCTGAAAGAAGCCGTTGGAAAATTTGGACGATTTTGAATCTTTCCACCTTTTAATTCTGCAGAAAAACCATTTGCGATTTTTTGAATGTTTTTGTCTGCAGATTGTAAATTTCTTGCAATTTCTTTGCCCAACACTTTATCCATGTAAAGTTTATCCTCGGACTGATCCAACGCATACAGCCTTCGACCGATGTGAAGCAAAATCTGCCGATCAAAATCAGGATCAGCCGGGTTTAATCCGATAATTTTCAACGTCCTTCCACTTGCGTCTTTTTGGTAGCCAAACCCGAAATATGCGTTCAGCAATATGATATTGCCCATTTTTTCCATGATGGCGTCACGAAAATCTACATGCAGACCCCGCATGGCGTGATATAATGCCTCTCTTACCTGTGGGGCATATGGGTTATAGATTCTGTACGCCATGCGTTTCCCGGATTTAAAATCAAAAGTTCCCGATTTTAACCGATATGTTTTTTGCTTGAACTGTGCGTTCGCAGAAGCACGGAAAACAGAAGAATAAGAAACAAAATCAGAGTTTTCATCCGCTGCAAAGGCCGAATCTGCCATGTAAAAATCGATTGATGAAAGATAATTTTGCAGACAGGTCAAGACAGAGACTAACGATTGGTTGTTATATGTGATTTCCTCTGCCAAACCGGAGTTTAATTTTTTGACTTCTGCGGCGTTTTTCTCTAGAACGTCTATCATCGCAGATAATGCCTTTTGTAATTGCTCGAATTTTTGCTTTTTTTGTTTGATTTCTTTTTGTAGTTCAACGGATGACTGATAGGACTCAGTCAAGACATCGTACATTTGCCGTGCTTCTTCCATTTTTCTCAAGCAGGCGGATGCGACATCACGGCTATCTGCGTTATTATACTGCTCGGAATAATACGCCCGTCCAGAGACCGTTTCATCTATGTTGTATTTGATCGACCATGATTTTTTCTGCAAAGATTCATCAAGTTCAGCAAGCTGAATCATTTGTGTTTCAAGCTTTTCTTTTGCGTCTTCTACAAAGCCTATCATCTCATTGATGTTTGACAATACAGCTTTTGATACAACTATCATTTGATTGTATTGATTTTCAGTTTCTTTTGTAAAAGACATAACATAAGAAACTACAGTTGACAGTTCACTCATCCCGCACCTGCTCGATTCGCATGCCTAGCACGGCGATTTCCCTGTCGGTTTCCTCGGCATTATAGTTCTTTTTCACCGCCTCTAAACCTCCATGTGAATCCGCCATCATAGCCCATATTTTTTCAGCGTATATTTTTATGTTTTCATTGAGCTCTGTAAAACTGGCGGACGTAGGATCTGTCCATACCGTTCTCACCTGTTTCAAAGCCCGATCCAGTGCAATAATCTGATTACTGAATTCTCCGTATTGTCCATTCATCATGTATTTCCTCAAAGCGACAGTTTTGTTCGTGAGCGGATCATTTCTGCCTGTTTTTTGAAATATTGCGGATACTTGAACCGTATTGTTTCCATAATTCGGTCGACGGAATTGGTGAGGACTCGAATTTCCTGTAAAATTTTCCCCATCGTTTCATCGTCGCGCCACTCTAACGAAAGAGTATTCATCTTTTTCATATAGTCATCCATAACGGCTTTTTGTGTGTTGCAATACAAGACAATAAAATCTGCAGTTGTGTCCAGCACATGGTCGTCTAAAACCATATTTTCAAACGGATTCATTCAAATTCCCCCTAACCTTCGTTGTAGGTGTCAATCCAGCGAATAACCGCCTGACAATACTCGGACACGGAATCCATCTTTTGTCCGATTTGTCCGATCAAGTCCTGCATTTGCATGGAAAGCTCCAAATAACTGATATAAGCAGGATCTTTCAGGTTTACAAATCTGCTGTTTACTTTGTTGTTCAGAGTGTCGGCATTGCGGGAAAGATTTTCATATGCTTCTTTGGAATAATCAATCGCTTTTTGAGCCGCAGTCTTTGATAATGTGATTCTTGCCATCTGTTTTCACCTCAAAATTGAATGTTTCTTCGCGCACGGATCATTTCGATTTTATATTCTGCCTTTGCAATCAGCTGATCGGTTAATTCGGTGAATTCGTCGGTTTTGCTTTTCAGACTGCTAAACGCAGTCTGAAATCTTTGATAATCGTCGTCGTCCCATGTTCCAGACAATGCGGCAATTTTTTTCGCCGCATTGTCGTAATGTTCACGGACAAACAGCGCATGCTGAGATAAAAGTGTTTTGACTTGTTCAAATGATTCTTCGTCTAAATTCAACACGTCCTGCGCCATATAAAACTTCTCCCATCATGCAAGATATCGTTTGGCAAGCATTTGGTACCAGTCCGTGTCGGCTGTCTCGTCATAGCGGTAGATACGAACTTTGCACTTCTCGTTCTGCACGGCAACCAGAGCAATTTCCGGATTGTTTACAGCGTGATTGCCATAAACCCCGAGAATTTGAGATATAACCGTCGGGTGAACGCCTTTGGTAAACACTTTGTAAGTTGTACCGTAAAGCTCGTCGCGGATACTGCGAATGGCTTCGGGATTGTCAAGAGAAAGAATAAAATGGATTCCAAATTGGCCCGCTCTGCTCAGCAATTCTTTGAATGCATCCACAAAAGCAATACGGTCGTCGCAACTTGCGCTCGAAGCAAGGCTAAAATTTGTTCCTCGGAGACTCTCAAAGATACTGCTTGCGCTTCCGGCATCGGAACCAAAACCGTAAGAAGCAGCGGATCTTTCTTCCGTTAATTGCAAGGTAGGATTCAATTCAAACAGGTCAATATAACGTTGCAGAGAATGAATTACAAAGAAATACGGTGTGTAAACTTTTGCCTCATCCAAATTTTCCGACTCATCACGCCTGTCTTTATATAGTTTATAAAGCAATCTGACTGCTTCTCTAAATAAACTGCCGGACGAAACGTTTTCTATCATATCGGAAAAATCTTTTCTTACCGCGTTCAACAAATCGGCAGAATTTTTCGGATTCACCATTTCGCCGTTGGCGCAGTAAATTTTGGTCGGGTCTGCAATACAATCCGCATTTGTTTTATGCTCAATAATGACAGACAGCAGAGCATAACCCATCATATCCCGTACAATTTCAATATCCGTTCCCATAATCACAGTATTGGAACGGTTTGCACGCAATTCGATCTTCATGGAAAACGGTTTCCCCGTGATGTAGCTTTGCCCGATTCCGATAGAATAGAAATCGAACGCTTTTGAAACAATGGGTTTTTCTGTCTGGCAAGTCGAGAAAATAGAACCCGGTGCGATGGGAGAGGGTGCCTGATCGTCTCCCACAATAAACAGGGGCTGAATTGCTGCCTGCAATGCAACGGATTTCCATTTGTCAAGAATCGCCTGTGCATATCTCTGACGATTTGCCACGGTTTCGGCATAAGCAACGCGAAATTCATAACAACTATTCCCGGTACGGCTGTCGTTGATTACGCCAAGACCTTTTTCGGGACGATTTAATGCTTTGACCATTTTCGGGTCAATATGGATATCTAAAGCATCATCGGGCTCGTTCAATTTTAAGCTGATTCGGTTCCCGATCTGAGAAAGAACCTTGTCACGAAGTCCCGGAGCGTGAGGAATATTCTGCGACGCCCAAAGCAGGGTAATTCCGTACGCACGTCCCAGCTTGAACAACTCCCGCAGAAGATCAATTGCCCTTTGCCCGAGTTTCTCGTCTGTCTCAAACAATTCCTGAATCTCGTCCACAATAACAAACAACCGTGGCATTTTACGGCCTGCCTGGCAGTATTGAACGATGTCTGAAACGTTTGCCTTGCGGAATTTTTCCTGCCGATCAGCCAACTCGTTCTGCAAATTGCTTAAAATCGCAATGCCGTCCTCCACATCGCTGGTAAGGCCTGTCAGCTTGATATGTGGGATTTGCTTTTCCGCAACCTTGTCGGCTTCGTAAAACTTGAATTCATTTCCGCCCTTTAAATCGATCAAATAAAGATTCACGTCTTCCGGGCTGTATTTATAACAGACATTCAGGATGATCGTATGAAGCAAATTTGATTTCCCCGATCCGGTACCGCCGATCACTACAGCATGCGGCGATACGCCGCCGTTTGTTTCGAGCATAAGCGTTTGAATCTCTCCGCCGCGCACACCGATTGGAATATCCAACACCTCTGCCGCGGGCGCAATGCTCTTTGCAGATTCGAAAATTCTGTCGGTTTCAGCAAACATCGTATCAAGCAGAACATTTTTCTGATTAGTGCTTTCTGCATTATTCTGCATCGTCTCGATGATTTCACAGAGTAAATCTGTGCTGATGCGTTTTTCCGGCACAAAAATGTTTTCTCTGGCAAGATCCAATCTCAGCGTATCCCGTTTATGCTTGATACACAGTGCACATTTTTTCGCATTCGTGATGAATTTTCCCAATTTATCCGTGTCGAAGTTATAATCGCATTCAACCGCCTTGTTATAAACCAAAACAGTAAAAATACCAGCCTTATTTCCGTTTTGCATAATTTTTAATACCCGCTGTGCCAAGTCCCTACGAATCCCGTAAGGAAAGTCAACAAGCACAAACAAGTGAAAATTTTGCGAATTTGCCTCAAAGGCCCTGTTGTATTCAAAAATATCATCGACATTATTGAAGCTGAGTTTATTTTCCTCAACATCATACATCAACTGTTCCATATCTTTAATGGCATCTTCGAGTTTCCTGTCATCTCGAATAATGCCGTCAAGGAGAATATCATTGTTCACTTTAGTAAGCATTTTGAAGGCCGAAAATCCCACTTTATTTGAAATATCAATCAGCCGAAGCTTCATTTTGCTGGGTGGAAAAGCCAAAAGGAACTGCAAAACCAACTGTTCGACGAGTCTTTTGGCGTCTTCCTCATAAGTATCTTCTTCGTTCAGTTCCAGCATTACATTCCCGCAAGTTTTCAAATCTAATATGACAGGCGCGAGAAGTTCACCGGAATGCAGATACTTATCCAGTACCGGGCTTTCCGCAAGGACAGAACGATATTCAGGTTCATCTAAAGCTTTGATTCGGGCAGTGCCTATAAGGATTCTCTCGCTGTCTTCCACAGAGCCGATTTCTGTATTTGTTTTGGCCTCCTCGACATTCTCCTGCAATTTTTCAAAAAAGGCTTGATATCTTGCGTTTACATCCTCGGAACCAAATTTTTTATATAGCTCGGAATGGCATTCATTTTCGATTTTTTGCTTTTTTTCGGCGAACCATGACTTAGCGCTGTTGCGAACATGAGAAATGATTTGATTTAAGACAGCGCTGCTTTCCACAAAGTTCATTTTTTCAAATTCACCCGCATTGGACACGGCAGAAGATAATTCTGCAGCATAATCCGACGATAACGCGGAGATGATTTTGTCAAATCCGGCTTTGATCGATTCAAAATGGTTTGCTCCAAAATCCTCAGATATGCGCTGCATTTCCTGAATCAACTCGTCAACGTCGATATCAAGCCGGATTTTTTCCTTTTTGATTTTCAACTCGGCTTTTCGTTTCAAATCTACAGCTTCTTCCAATTCACTGTTGAGGTCCTCTATCATTTTTAAAATCTGTTCTGTCTCTCCCATGGCAAAAGTCTCCTATTCATGAGGTGATATTCCCGATCAGTGGAAAGCCGATGCAAAAAGTTCAAATTCTTGTTTTAGTTCCTCGTCGTTATCTATTGCATTTCGCCTCAGATTTGCAACAACGTCAGGCAAGTCTGCGTGTGGATTTTCAGCAATAAAACGTAAAACGGAGTCCAAAAAATTCCGACTTAATACTTTGGCTGAAATAATCGATTGGCTAACAGTTTTATAAAATGTAAGCTTTTCATTTTCCAGCTCTTCTGTTGCTGTTACGGTATTTTCTTCGGATCTTTGAATCAAGACTGTTCTTGATTGCCCTCCATTGGACGGACCTATAACGCCCTTTTCCTCCAACAAATCCACTAGTCGAGAGGCTCGTGAATACCCAATTCTCATATTCTTTTGCAGCAAGAAAGCGGATGCCATGCCTGCTTCCGTTACAATTTGAACCGCTTGTGAAAACATGGGATCTTCGTTGTCATCTTCTAATTCAAAGGAAAATAATTCGCTTGCCATTTTAGTGTTTTTCGCTTCTTTGAAAGGAAAATTTGCCGTCATATTCGGCCATACGACGATTTGATATTCAGAAGCAAACGTTCTGTTGCGAATCAAGTAGAAAAAATCATACGACTTTTGGCATGCAAAGCGAAGAACATCACTAAAATCGACGAATTCCGAAAGCTTTTGCATTTCTCTGTAACCGCAAGCCCATAAGAGTCCGAATAAATTCAAGTAATGATCTGTCGAATATTTGTGCGCTTCGTTATTGTCAGAATCGGGAGATAAATTGACCCTGATTAGTTTTTCGTTCAGCTCCTTTACTCTTCCATCGCCTTCTTCTCCGACAAAATACAGTTGAAAATATCTCCCGAATTTTCGATAAAGCAAACAACACGCTTCTATGTATTGCCTTACAGGTTCATCGAGGGACGGATTTATTCTTAAAAACTGCACATCAATTTCTTCCGGTACACCAAATTGCCGAGCCAGACTTGCTCGGCGTTCTTTCAAATTTTGCAAGCATCCATTATAATCGTTGTTAACCTCTTCCAGCCTGGTTTCAAACCGTTCCAGATTTTTGATGTATGTTCTGATTTCGCTCTCTAATTGCTCAGTCCAATCTACGCTCATCTTCAATCACCTCGAAACAAATCCCACTGTTTTTATTATATCATGTTTACGGCGAGCAATCAATTATCGCATGCGTTTGAATACCGCAGTATATAAATATGATCAAAATACACTTGCACTTTTATTGTACACATATGTTTGTACCGAATTCGGTACATGAAAGAATTTAGAATATCATTAGCATCGGAAACTAAAATTCTTATGAAACAATTAATTGTTCATATATATTTTACAAAAATGCCGCGATGTCTGACAACCAAACCAATTGCAAGATGCAATCGCACGGCTTTCCTGACTAAACAGCGCCGAATAGGAGCCACAATGTCAAACACACAGAAGCGGAAATACTGTTTGATATAAAATATACGCCCCTGCGTTTTTTCAGCAGGCTCAAAACACTGTTATGAACAGAGACTCATTGCTCCGGCTCAGGGATTTCCGCACCGCGTGCGCGCAGATAAATGTCAATGTCCCGGTTGATATACTGATACCCGGTTGTGTGCAAAACGTCGTAGAACTCACGGATATAATCAAAGACGCCGTACCGCGCAAAGATTTCTGCCGCCGCGGCCCCGCTCAGATGCCGGTAATACTTATAGTTCTCCAAGCAAAAAACGGTGAATATTGCTTCTTTGCTCATGAGATTTCCCCCCTAAACATCCGGAAAGGTTACTTCTCCGGTACTCAATTCCTGCTCGTATAATGCATAAAGCATATCCGTGCTGTATTGCCAGACTTTGGTTTCTTCCCGTTCCAGAGCGGCATATAACTTTGACGCATACAATTGCTTGATGGCATCCACTTCGGAAATTTTCCGCTTATCGTTGATCTTCGCAATCAGATCCGCGCTGATAGTCGGCAGCATCGCCGCAAACTGTTCCTGTCCCATAAATGTCACTCCCCTATCTGACTTTCTGTGATCCGGTGAATTTTAAAAAGGAAAGCGCCTTTTCCGTGTGAAATGTCCATTGGTCATGCAGAACCTCGGTTTTTAATCTCTTGACCGTGTATTCCGCATCGTATACGCCTGTTTCAAAATATCGTATCGACTGATAAACGTTATCGTCTGCAACAGGCCCGACGGATTTATTTTCTCTTCGCATTTTGATTTTGGCCCATCGCTCTGCCTGCTCATGAGATGTAGTTGTATAAAATCCTGCGCCGAAATCAAGGAAACTGTCTTCCGGCTTTCTTTTCCGTATTTCCGGACACTCGACAAGTTCCGTACTGCCATGATAAAGGATCATACCAGTTCCTCCGATATCTTATGGATTTCTTTCATACTCATTGATCATCTGCGCGTTCCGCAAAGCCTCATTTTTCACAACAGAACGTATCAGCATGCACTCACCTCTTGGTCATAGTATGCCACACGTTTTTGCAAAAATCAATATATATGTGTGGTAAAAAAGCATCCCGGGCATTTGACATTTAACAATATTATTAATTACAAAGAGTATTTTCGGATATGCTATCGACGATAGTAAAGAAAATATCCAAATACCGTCTTGCAAAAGAAAGCGGCACTCCTCAGACCACCATCGTAGATATATGCAGCCGTAAAGCCCGCATCGAGAAGTGTTCCGCAGGCACAATATATAAGATTTCAAAAATGCTCGGAGTTTCCATGGGAAGTCTGATCGATCAGGAAATAGAACGCCCTGCGCCGCAACAAAAAGAGCCCTCTTCCGAGGTGTTTAAGAGCAATGCGTGTCACCTTGTCAAGGAAAAGGGTGATATTGATTTTTTGATCGATACGCCGCCGGGCAAACAAGCCTAAAATTCCAGCACCATGCCGTCGTACGAGACCTCAAAGCCCATATCGGAAGCGGGGCCGACAATGTCGTCGTATATCGATCTGCCGTTGTGAGAGAAGTGATTGAGGCAGAAAACGGCGTCATCAGCCATGATTCCCATTTCACACAGTCTCCGCTTCGTCTCAGAGCACGCCTCCGTGCCCATGTGCCCGTTTCTGTACTGCGCGCCCAGGCCGCCGGTGCAGTCGAGAGAAGCCGCAGATATCCTGCGGCGCATTTTACCGAGATAATCCCATGTCTCGTCCGTAAAATATCCCGTATCATGCGCATACAGCAGCAGCCTTTCGCCGTCGCCTATAAGATATATGTACGGGCCGCTCGAAGGGTCGTGATCCGCGGTGAGAGGCGTTACGCTGTGGCCCGCGATGACATACGATTCAAACGGGAGGAGCTCTTCGAAGGCAAGCCTTCCCGGAGCGGAAGCTATCGCGCCCTTTACGGCGTCGCCCACTTTTCGGGAGCCGTATATCGTAAACACCGGTGAAACGTCATCCGGCAGATAAGCGAAAAACTCCCTTCTGTTCCCGAACTCCAACGGGTAAAGGTGATCCTCGTGCGCGTGAGTCACTATAACGGAATCTATATGATTTATGTTAAGCCCGTACGCCATTATGTGATAATACGTATCCGCGGGAAAATCTATCAGAAGTCTGTCATTTACCATTGCCTGCGACCTGGTCCTGATATTCCTGCCTCCCGCTTCTCTCGCGCGCCTGCATGCATCGCATTCGCAGAATATAGCCGGCCAGCCTTCCGCCGCCGCCGTTCCGAAATACTGTAATTTCATCGTCAACATCCCCCGTTCGGTATCATCATTTCACAAAGCCCTGTATGCATTCCTCTCCGTCGGAGAGCAGCGCCCGCACGCAAAAGCCCCCGTCCGGATGATCGGCGCGCTCAAGAGTAACGCACCGTTCGGACGCCGGCTTTGCTATGTGTTCCGTATAAGTGATCTCGTGCTTGTACTTGACATCTATGAGCGAAACCGTTTTACCGGCGGAATAAAACTCATCCGGTAAAATATCAGCCACCCATTCAATGTATCTTGCGTTGTTTACGTGCCCGTTATAGTCAAAATCGCTGTAAGACGGCATCTTTACGGAGCGGCATATGCTGTCGTGCCACACGCTGTCGCCGTAGAGCGCGCCCTTAGGCATTACAAGAGGCTCCGGGCGCGATATCACCTCCGGAAAATGAATGTCATACTCCGCAGGGCGCACAACGCAGCGTCTCACCACGTCGAAGAGCACCCACTGGGACACGCCGCTGCCTATGTGTCTGCCGTTTTCCGTTTCAAGCACGAAATATCTCGTAAAAACAGCCTTCAGATTCTTGTTGGGCCATGTGGCTATAGAGACAGTATCTCCCGCTCCGGGATATTCGGCCATCTCAAAACGCATGCGCGAAAGAATGAAGCATATGTTGTATTTCGTCATAAGATCCTTCCAGCCGCAGCCGAAATGAACGCACTGCATATTGGCCGTCTCCTGTATCTGCGCAAAAGCAGCTGACAGCTTAAGCTTATTGTTAACATCCACATCGTGCGCCGTGAGGCGCCAAAGATCGGTATAGCTTCCGTCGGCATTCTGTCCCAAACGAGTCACTCCCTTATGTGTCTTTAATGTAATGTAGTAATGTATGTCAGTGATGGAAGAGCCTTATACCCGTAAAGCTCATCACCATTCCGTATTTGTCGCACGTATCTATCACATGGTCGTCTCTTATGGAGCCTCCCGGCTGAGCGACATATTTTACGCCGCTCCTGTGAGCGCGCTCGATATTGTCTCCGAACGGGAAAAATGCGTCCGAGCCGAGAGCCACATCACTGTTTCCGTTCAGCCACGCGCGTTTCTCCTCCGCCGTAAATACGTCCGGCCGCACTTTAAATATATTCTGCCACGCGCCGTCGGCCAGAACGTCCATATAATCCTCGCCTATGTAAAGATCTATGGCATTGTCCCTGTCCGCACGGTGTATCCCGTCTATGAATTTAAGTCCGAGCACCTGAGGCGATTGACGCAGATACCAATTGTCGGCCTTGCTGCCGGCAAGGCGCGTGCAGTGTATGCGCGACTGCTGTCCCGCTCCTATGCCTATCGCCTGTCCTCCCTTGACATAGCACACGGAGTTGGACTGTGTGTATTTGAGGGTTATCATAGACACCGCAAGGTCGATGCGGGCGCTTTCGGGCAGCTCCTTATTTTTCGTGACTATGTTTGAAAAGAAATCCCTGTCTATGTTGAGTTCGTTCCTTTTCTGTTCGAACGTGATACCGAAAACATCCTTTCTTTCCGTCTCGGGAGGCACATAATCCGGATCTATCTCTATAACATTGTACGCGCCTTTTTTCTTCGTTTTAAGTATTTCGAGAGCCTCGTCGGTATATCCCGGAGCGATCACGCCGTCCGATACCTCTCTCTTTATGAGCAGAGCCGTCTCTTTGTCGCACACATCGGAAAGCGATATGAAATCGCCGAAGGATGACATCCTGTCCGCGCCTCTGGCTCTTGCATAAGCGTTTGCGAGAGGCGTCAGATCCGTGTCGATATCGTCCACCCAGTATATCTTCCTCTCCACATCTGAAAGAGGAAGTCCCACGGCAGCCCCCGCCGGTGAAACGTGCTTAAAAGATGTGGCCGAAGGAAGTCCTGTCGCCTTCTTAAGCTCCTTTACGAGCTGCCAGCCGTTGAAAGCATCGAGGAAATTTATATATCCCGGGCGTCCCGAGAGCACCTTTATGGGGAGTTCTCCGTTTTCCGTGTATATCCTTGAAGGCTTCTGATTGGGGTTACATCCGTATTTAAGTTCAAATTCTTTCATAACGCTCATCTCTCCTCTATTTATTCTTGTTCACTATCCTCGTTTCATATGTACCCGTCTCTATATCGATATAGCGCACAAAAAGGGACACCTTGTTGTCCTCATTGAGATTCTCCCAGAGCATATCCGTAAGCTCGTCTATCGACCCCTCTGTCGCCACCTTTTTGGGCTCTCCCTCAAAGCTCGGCAGAGGATTTCCGTCGCCTACATACGTATGTATAAAACGTCCCTCTCCCGCGCGCGGGTTCTCGAATGCGAATGTAAAACGGCAGCACGTATCCGGATCTCCCCCGTCCGTTTTAAGTATCGACATCGCGTAATTGTATCTGCCGTTTTCTATGTGCATTATTCCCGATATCCTCGGCGTATAGTTAGGCGCGTCGGGCTCGAAGCAGCGCGTCCTCAATGCCTGTTCAAATGTCTGCTGCCTGTCCATGAGCTCGTATATCGTATCTGTCTGATCTCCGTTCGTGATTATGGTCTTATTGCCGAGAACGCGTACCGGAGCATAGATTATAAGGCTCGGATCGCTCATTTTGGATGTGTCGAACGCTTCCGTGCGTATTCCGCCTTCATGCTCCCTGAAAATGCGGTTCCTGCTGTTCACGCTTCTTCCCATTATAAAATATGCCGCAACGGCACATTTTCCGTCCTCCGATCTGCCCAGTATGATGCCGCGCCCCGGATACGGATTGTTCTTAAGCTCATCCTTAAGTGAATACATGACTGTCTCCTCCTGATATTTGACCTTATATTTTACCTTGTATTATGCGCTCCACGGCTCTTTCCGTATTTGCCGCGCTGCCGAATCCCGTAAGCCTGAAATAGCCTTCTCCGCTCGGTCCGAACCCGCTTCCCGGTGTCCCTACGATGCCGAGCCTGTCAAGCATATAGTCAAAGAACTGCCACGACGTCATGCCGTCCGGCGTCTTGAGCCACACATATGGTGAATTCACGCCGCCCCACACCTTGAAGCCGGCGCTTTTGAGTCCGTCCAGTATTATGCGCGCATTATTGAGATAATACGATACCAGCGCTTTTGTCTGTTCACGTCCCTCGGGCGAGTAAACGGCGGCTGCGGCTCTCTGCACGATATACGGCACTCCGTTGAATTTTGTAGTCTGTCTTCTGTTCCAGAGCCTGTTGACAGGCACGTCGCCTATCTTAAGCTCATCCGGCACTACGGTATACGCGCATCTCGTACCCGTAAAGCCCGCGTTCTTGGAAAAGCTCCTGAACTCTATGGCGCACTTTTTTGCGCCTTCTATCTCGTATATGCTGTGCGGTATGCCCTCTTCCGTGATATACGCCTCATATGCGGCGTCGTAAAGTATCACTGAGCCGTGTTCGAGAGCGTAGTCCACCCACTCTGCAAGCTGCGGCTTCGTTATGGCAGTGCCCGTGGGATTGTTGGGATAACAGAGATATATCATGTCCGGCGCGGCGCCGCCTCTGGGCGGCTCGGGCACAAAGCCGTTTTCTTCGCTTCCCTTCATGTAGATTATATCACTCCATTTTCCGGTTTCTGGGTCGTAATCCCCGGCGCGCCCCGCCATGGCGTTCGTATCGACATATACCGGATAAACGGGGTCGCATACGGCTACCGTATTCTCATTTGAAAATATATCCCCTATATTTCCCGTGTCGCTCTTGGAGCCGTCGCTCACGAATATTTCACAAGGCTCTATGTCCGTTCCGCGGGCTTTGAAATCATGCTCCGAAATAAGCTCCCGCAGGAATTCATATCCCTGCTCCGGGCCGTAGCCTCTGAATGTATCGGCGCTTCCCATCTCGTCGGCCGCCCTGTGAATAGCTTCAACGGACGCCTTCGGAAGGGGCAGAGTCACGTCCCCTATGCCGAGCTTTATTATGGGCTTGCCGGGATTCTCTGCGGTGTGCGCCGCCACTCTTCTTGCTATTTCACTGAAAAGATAGCTTCCCGGAAGCTTTAAGTAATTTGAATTGATCCTGACCATTCCGAAAATTCCTCCTGTATCATGCTGTGCGGACATTTTATTTTATAACTTAACAGGCATATATTCAAGCAGGCGCGGCCTTTATATTTTAAAATTATTTATTTCGCATATGTATTCCGCAGGGCCCGTCATATAAACATCCCCGTCTTTGCCGTCCCACTCTGTTACGAGAGTGCCCCCTTTAAGTTCCACAGTCACTTTGCCCGGGCGGCATCGGCCTTTGATGATCGACGCCGCGGCGGCAGCGCACGCTCCCGTGCCGCATGCCATCGTCTCTCCCGAGCCCCGCTCCCACACGCGCATTTTAAGAGCGTTGGGGCCTGTCACCTCGGCAAATTCAATGTTGGCCCTGTCCGGGAATATCGCGTCGTGCTCCGCTTCGGGGCCTGCCTTTTCTATTTCAACGGCGTCCGCCGAATCCGTAAATGTCACTGCGTGAGGATTCCCCATTGAAACGAGCGTATACTCCCTGCCCTTTATTTCGGCCGTATATCCCGCCTCTTTTTTCTGCGCGCACGCCTTGCCGCCCTCATCGGAAGGAAGTATCACATCCATTTCAGAGGGCTTTCCCATATTCACCCGCGCCCCGGTGCACACTCCGTTTTCCGTAATGAGCTTAAGGTGCCTGACCTTGCCGCCGCTCTCTATGTCGGCAGTGTCTTTATTTATGTATCCGTTGTCATACAGATATTTTCCGACGCAGCGCACGCCGTTCCCGCACATATATGCGTACGAGCCGTCCGCATTGTATACCCTCATCTCACAGTCCGCGTTATCGGAAGGACATATGAGTATGAGTCCGTCGGAGCCGACCCCCGTGTGTCTGTCCGATATCTTCACCGCAAACTCATGCGGATCCGCCGCAAGCTTCTTCGCATTCTCTCCCCCGCCGAGGCAGTCGGCGAATATGTAATCGTTGCCGATACCGTGCATTTTAACAAGTTTCATTTTTTGTTTTCCCCCTTTTCCGTATTATGTTATATGCCGCGGCGCAGGCCGCTGCGGATATGAAGCAGAGTGTCACGGACGTGCCCAATACGCTCCCCGGCACGCTGTATTCCAATTCTATCTCATGCGTGCCGGCCGTTATGTCAAAGCAGAGCAATCCGTCTTCAAAGGCCCATGTATCCGTGCGCTTTCCGTCTACGTATACTTTCCAGGACTCGTCGTACACAAGGCTCGTGAAAGCGCACCCGTCCTTCTGCGCATTTATGCTCCCCTTTATATATCCCGAATTCCATTCTTCTATATTCAAGGCGTTTTCCCTGAGCTTCTGCATTGTCTTCTCAAATTCATTTATATCAAGCTGGTAAAATGCATTGCCGTCCGTCCTCAGGCCGTATCCGCTGATGCTTATGTTCACGCGCTCCCCCTCCCCGTAGCTTCCGAGGAACTGTACGCAGTCCGTCTCGCCCGTATATATCTTCGTTTCGTATTCTCCGTTTATCTTCATATAGGCTGTGCTGTTCCCGTATGCGGGTAAAACGGCATACAGGGGGCCGCTTCTTGGCATCTCCATGCTGTAGCTCACGGAGCCGTCCGATGCCGTCATCACCGCGCCTGAATCTTCCGTCATTTTTATAAAATATGAAGTGTTCCCGTCGGTCATAAGGTTCAGCAGCGTATTCTGGGATTCCACGGCGTTCTGTGAGAAGCCGAATCCTTTTAAGCTGCCGCTGACGGCAATGCACGGAGGCAGCACATAAGGATTTTCGTACAGCACCGCCGTACCGCATTCCGCGGCCTTTACGTAATGGTCATAGGGCGCTCTGCTCCACCATATCACCCTGCCCCTGTCATCGAGTCTGTCGATCGCAGGGTCGCTCATAACATATTTTACCGAGAAAAGGGAATCGGTGACCGCGGTGGATCCCGCATATGAGCTCCACATATATATCTGCGCGAAGCCCATTTTCCTGAGGAAGGCATTTATGCTGCCGTTGAAAGACGAGCTGTAGTGACTTATGCCCGCGTACCCGAGCCCTATGGATTCGTTGAAATTTCTCTGGAAGCAGCTCCCCATCCTGTAAAATTCCCCGTCAGAAAGCGTTTCCGCGCTCTCAGCGAGGCTTTGGGTGAGCTTTTTGTATTCCGTATATTTTGAATAGGATTCGTACCTGTGGGCCTTGTCCAGACCCTCCGTGAGGAGCCTTGCGTTCGTGTATGTCTCCCACGCCGAAACGCCGCAGAAAGCTATGCTGAGGGCTATTGCGGCGGCATTTACCGATCTTATACCGATCCTGTCCCGCATGCCGCATATCAGAACTGCCGCCGTGACGACGACAAGGGCCGCTGTGAGAGCCGCGAGCGTGAGCCTTCTCTGAGCATCCCCCACTTCGTTTTCGCCTGCCGCGAGCACGCCGGCGTAAAATATGCCGGATATCATAAAAAATACGGCGCAGGCAGAATAGGGCACCTCGTGTATCCTCACAAACGCTCTTGCAGCCGTGAATATCACGAAAAATGATAATATGAATAAATATCTGTACGGGAACCAATTGGGCCTCTGGAAAACGTGCCACGCGGTATCCGTCGACTCAAAATATGTGCTCATGCCGATAAACGCCGTTATGGCAAATGTCATGACTTTATCTCTCTTTGATACGCTTTCAGTGAAAAAGAATATAAAATACAGCGCGGCGGTCACCATGCCGCAGTATATGAACGGCGTGCCGCTGTTCGTGATGCTGTCATACGTTCCAATAAAGAATTTTTTGTATATGTCCGTCATATCGTAATTCGTACCCGCCATTCCGAGGGTGTTTGCGACGCTGCCCATGAACGAGCCGGATATTTTACCCTCGTAAAGCGAACAGAGCGCGGGCAGCAGCAGCCACGCTCCCATACATGCGGCGGACACGGCGCTTCCGACGAATTTTACGAGCACGGACAGTATGCCCGGCCTGCTTTCAGGCGTGTCATCCTGTCTCACGAGGGCGAACAGGAGATATATGCATGCGAATATGCCCACCATATATGATATATAATACGTGGATATGAAGAGAAAGCTCAGCGATATGAACAATATGTACGGTTTTCCTCCGCAGGCTACGGTCTCCGTCCCGAGTATGACTATGGGAAGCCATATAACGGCGTCGAGCCACATCACGCACATGGAATAGACTATGCTGTACGACATGAGCGCATAAAATACGGCGAACGCCGGTATATACGCTCTTATATGTCCGGAAAGACGGGAGCTTTGCGTGCCGCGGAGCATTTTACAGAGAAATATACCGAATGTGAGTCCGCTGAGGCCGATCTTTATGACCGTGAGCCACATGAGTCCCACGGGCATGTATTCGTTCGGGCACAGGAGCGTCAGCACGGAAAGCGGGCTCGATACGTAATATGCGAATACTCCCGCATAATTGCTCCCGAACACCTTGGACCAGGAAAATAATATGCCGCCGTTCTGCGGGCTTATGTGCTTGAGTCCGCAGAAGAATTCGGAATACTGCGCCGACATATCCATTATGAGCACCGATCTGTCACCGAAGGGGGCTATATCGTAAAAGTAATATACGAGCGTCATTATGGCGGCAGGCAGAACGAAGCATGCCGCAAGGCACAAGGCGGTACGCCGGCGGCGTGCAGGTTGTTTTATATACGATGCCGGTTTACATTGTAGTACCATACGAGCCTTGTTCCCGCCTTTCCGCGCCGAGCCGCCTGACTTTTTAAGTGATCTTGATTATACCACCGCAAGGGGCTGTTGCAAATAAATTTTGTGTTTCACAAGAGTTGTGCTATAATTCCGCTATCTTTATATAAGGAGTCATTTCGGTGAGCGCGAAAAAGAAGAAGGTTTCAAAAGAAAAAAAAGATCCGGTTCAGATCATATCCAAAAGCTTTTGGGTCACATTCGTAGTCATACTTAAGACGGCCGTGATAGTCGCAGTGATAGCGGCGTGCATTGCGGGCGGTCTCCTCGTGGGCGTTGTGGCAGGATGCATAATAACGACCAAACCTCTCACCGACGAACAGCTCGATATAAAGAATTCAACCGCGCTCACATCCTTTGTATACGACAGTCAGGGGAATGAGCTTGTCCACATAAAGGGAACATCCAATGTGAACCGTCAGCTTGCCGATATCGAAGATATACCCGTGAATCTCAGGAACGCTTTTATAGCGATAGAGGACGAGCGTTTTTACACTCACAGCGGAGTGGACATCAAGAGGACGATAGGAGCATTTCTCGGATTTGTGATACCGAGCCTCGACGATTACGGCGGAAGCACCATAACACAGCAGCTCGTAAAGAATCTCACGGGCGACGACAGGGCCAGCGTGCAGCGTAAGATACGCGAGCAGTGGCGCGCCATAAGGCTCGAGAAGAAGCTCGAGAAGGACGAGATACTTGAGCTTTATCTCAACATCATATATATGGGGCAGGATCTGTACGGCGTCAGATCGGCGTCTCTTGCGTATTTTAACAAGGATGTGAAGGATCTCGACCTTGCGGAATGCGCTTTTCTGGCGGGCATCACGAACAGCCCGAGCAGGTACAACCCTCTTACTCAGAAGGGGCGCACCAATTGTTACGCAAGGCAGATAAATATACTCGATCAGATGCTCAGCCTCGGCATGATAACGGATGAGGAATACATCGAAGCCATACAGGAGCAGCTCGTCATCAACGACAATTACAGGAAAGAAGTAGAGAAAGCGTCCATATACAGTTATTTTGTCGATGCCGCCCTCATAGACGTGCGCGAGGCACTTATGAAGCCGGTCGAGGAAGGCGGACTCGGATATTCTAAAGATGAGGCTATTGATCTTATATATCAGGGCGGTATCAATATATATACCACCATGGATCCCGCTGTTCAGAAGATAGTGGACGAGGAGTTCTGCAATCCCGATAACTTCCCCGTAAATCACCTGTATTCAGATCCCGCGGACATGGCACAGTCCTCCATAGTCATAATGGATCAGTGGAGCGGGCAGATAGTGGCTATGTACGGGGGCTACGGCAGTAAGACGCAGAGTCTTTCTTTTAACTATGCGACAAGCGCAAAGAGGCAGCCGGGTTCCGCGATAAAGCCGCTGCTCGTTTACGGGCCTCTCATCGATCAGCACCTGATAAACGACACTACCATTGTAAAAGACGAACAGGTATTTCTCGATCCTCAGAATCCGGAGACGCCGTGGCCTAAGAATTCATACAATACATTTTACGGTCCCATATCCGTGCGCTACGCTCTCGAGCAGTCGTCAAACGTGGCGGCGGTGCGCCTTTATGTGGATCATATTCAGGAAAACCTGCAATATCTTAAGAACCTCGGCATAGACCGCACATCCGAGACACACCCGTCTCTTGCCATAGGAGGTTTTAACACCGGCGTTACGACCGAGGAGATGACGGGCGCGTATGCCGCTTTTGCGAACGGAGGCATATACTACAAGCCCATAACCTTTACAAAGGTGACCGACATAAACGGCAGGACGATAATAACCAATAACGGCTCGCCCGTTTCTGTATTTCAGGATTACAGGACGCCTGCGCTCATGACGGACATACTTGAGTCTGTCGTAACGAGCGGTACGGGCCGCGGTACGCAGATATACAATGCAAACGGCACGGCCATCCCCACTGCGGGCAAGACCGGTACAACGACGAGCAATTACGATTACTGGTTCTGCGGATATACTCCTTATTACACTGCGTCCGTATGGTACGGCTATGAGATGCAGAAATCTATTTCTTCGGCTGAAAACGGCGCCGCAAGGAAGATATGGGCCGCCGTGATGACGCGGGTACATGAGAATCTGGAGTATAGGGATTTTGACGGTATGAGCAGTATTTTAAGCGTAGAGGTATGCAGGGATACGAATATGCTGCCCACTTCCGAATGCCGTAAGGCAAACAGAGTTGTCACGGGTCATTTTGCGGCGGGTTATGAGCCCACCGAAACATGTTCTATGCATAAGGAACCTGTTCCGGTTCAGACCGGGGTGCACTGATATGTATAAAGATAAAAGTCTTAAAGGTACGTTTGTTGCCGCTGCCTGTGCGGGGGCGCTATTTGCTGTGTCATTGATACTGTACGTTCTGTGCCGCACTGTCATACCCGCGGAGGCGGTGTCCGAATTTTATACCGACGTGATATTCTATTATATATCGTGGCCTTTGAAGGCCGCCGTATCGTATTTTCCTTTTTCTTTTGCGGAGATATTTCTTTACGTATCCGTCATTTCATTTGCGGCCGCTCTCGTCATAACGGTCATACATACCGTTTCACGCGTTAAGGAGCACGTTTTTTTTAAGAAGGAAGGCACGCGTCTGCCTCTTTTCCGTATCTTCAGGCCGTCCGTTAAGTTCATTACGGTTGCGGCTCTGTTTTTGTGCCTGGTATGTTCCGCTTTCATACTTTTCGGGGGACTGAATTATACAAGTCTCACATTTTACGAAAGATCGGGCTATTCGGATGAAGAGTACAGCGTTTCACAGCTGACGGAAATATGCAGATATCTTTCGGAGAAGACGTCGGAAGCCCGTGCGAACACCGTTCGCAGACCCGGCGGCATGATAGACGCGGACTGTCCCGGCTATAACATTTTTACTCTCACTGATGACGCGGTGTCGGCATACGGCGCGCTTCCCGATGAATTCGACAGTTTAAAACGCACGTACCCGCGGGTCAAGCCGGCCATAAGCTCTTATTTTATGTCAAATATCCATCTTACGGGGATATATCCGTACATAATACCGGAAGCTGTAGTAAATGCTCAGACTCCCGTAATGAGTCTCCCTCACACTATATGTCATGAAATGGCGCATCAGAGGGGATTTGCAAGAGAGGACGAGGCTAATTACATAGCATATCTTGCCTGCATACACAGCGACAATCCGCTTTTTGTCTATTCCGGGTACTATACCGCATTCTCGTATGCCATGAACCAACTCATCATGTACGATACTGATGCGTGGAACGAGATCGCATCCGACACGGACAGGTATGTGTGGGCCGACATGTCTTATGAGAATACATTCTGGGCGCAGTTCGACACAGTGAGCAGTGAATTTACAGAGAGTGTGAATGATACATACTTAAACGTGATGGATGTGGATGACGGCGTGCACAGCTACGGAAGGATGGTCGATCTCCTGATAGCCGGAGCGATACGCGACGGTATCATTGAGTAAGATCACGTTTCGGGTGTAGGAGAAGGCTCCGCGGTCTCCTCGGTCGTATCCGGAGGAGTAGGCTCGGGCTCCGTTGTGGCCGGTATCTCAGGCGTGACAGTGGGAGTCGGCGGCGCAGGACTGTTGTCCGGAGGTGCGGGCGTCTCATCTATAAGCGGGAGAGATATATTTACTGTATATACATATTCGCCTATGACAGTGAATTTGGTGCTGTCTGTTCCCGTAAATTCAAGCGGTATCCTGTACTCGCCCACACCGAGGTCGGTAAGATCGAGTGTGGCTCCGAGAGACGACGCCGATATCCTGTCCAGATCCTCTGCCTTTCCTTTTACTCTTACGGAGAAGCCCTCCGGTGAAAATGTATATACGTACAGCGCGGTATTTTTGCCCGGGGTGCTTATGGAGGAATTTACATTAACATTTACGGACCGTACTTCATACTCGGATATGACCGCCGATACTGTTATGTGCGAAGCATCGTATGAAGTGACTCCGGCAGGCAGCAGATCCGACAGACCGAAGTCGGCCGTCACGCTCTGAGAAGCGCCCGTTATATCAACCTTACCTACATTTATCTGATCTATATTCCGTATGGCAGCCCAGTCGCCCCTTAACATTACCGTCTCGGGAGACACTGAATCTTCATTCACATAGAAGTCATCGTGAGGATTCCCCGTAAGCTCATATGCTACGGGCACCCGTTTTGCTACCTGTATCTTGACCGTTATCTTCTCTGTGCTGTAATTTGCCGTTACATCCTCGCCGCTGCTCAGAATATACCGGCCTATGTATGAGCCCGTTCTGTCCGAATCTATCGAGCCCTCGGCAAGCACGTCCGAAAGGCGCACGCGTATGCATTCTATCTCGTTTATTTCGGAAGCAAAACCGGATATCTGCACAGTGCCCGGCTCGGGCGTAACTGAAATGAACTCATAGCCTTCCCTGAGCAGGCTGTTGTCATTTTCGACCACAACCTCAACATTCCTCTGTGTGACTTTGTCAAAATTCATATCTACCGTTTTGGGATAATAATCGCTTATTCTTACACCGAGTCTGGAGCAGGTGGGCCTGCTTACCTCCAGTGTCGTTTTGCCGGGCGATACGATATCCGCAAAGTCGACTGCCGTATAAAAATCGGACACTGAAAGATTTCCTATTATTTCGGATCTGCCCGATGCCTTCACTGTCACTGTTTCGGGGAAAGAAGGCGTCTGATCGCTGAGTTCGAGAGATGAAGGGCTGTTGGGGTTAAGGATCGTAAGAGGTATCTCCAGTGTGCGCGTTTCCGTGGGATTTGTATAATTCTGTACGAGCAGCCACGTTATTATGCCCAGCAGAACCGATATGATAACATAAAAGCTCTTGCTCTTCAGTATTCTGTCAAGCTTTGCCATCCGTACCACCCCTTCTGTCATTGCGAGCGCCGCCGGCGTCGCTTGCAGCACTTGTTTCTGTTTCGGCTTTCTTCGCCGCTTTTGCATCTGCGCTCTTATTTTTCCTTCTGAACATTCCGAGCATGGCACTGCCGCTTTTTTTACCCGTTTCACGCGGTGCGAGACCGTCTCTGAGAAGCTTTCTGAGTACGTCCGGCGTGATATTCCGCGTGATAACGCCGTTTCTGGCTATCGAGACATATCCCGTTTCCTCTGATACTATGACGGATATGCAGTCCGTACTTTCGCTTATGCCTATTCCGGCACGGTGACGCGTTCCGAAATCTTTATTCAGATGGAGATTGTTTGACAGAGGGAGATAACATGCGGCAGCGTATATTTTATTACCCCTTATTATGACAGCGCCGTCATGGAGAGGCGTGTTTTTCACGAACAGAAGTCTCAAAAGCTGTGATGAAACAGCTGCGTTCACGATCGTTCCCGTCCGTATGACCTCGCTCAGATTCGTCTCGCGTTCAAATATGATGAGCGCTCCCGTCTTTTCCTCCGCCATTGCAAACGAAGCCTTTACGACCTCCTCCACAAGGACGCTCATATCCGCCGTGTTCTGATTCCCCGCGGCGAATATTTCCTTTATGGGGCTTTTGCCGAGCCCTTCGAGTATCCTCCTGAGCTCCGGCTGGAACAGCACTATGAGTATTACGGGCAGCACCTCTATGACTGTCTTTAATATGAACGACACGGTGGAAAGTCCCAGCAGATCGGACACAAACGAAGCCACGAGAACGAGTATCACGCCCTTTATGAGCTGGAGAGCGCGCGAGTCCTTGAGCAGCGTTATGAGCAGGTAAAATAAATACGAGATCAAAAGAATGTCTATTATTATCTTAAAGACATCCCAGACTCCCCGTATGCCGAAATATTCGACCAGGAATGTTGTAAATCTGCTGAAATCAGAGCTTTCCGCCACAAGCATCATGCAACCCGCCTTTAAATCTCCGTCAGAAACTGTATGAGTGCAAAAATCACACCGGCAGCCATAGAGAATGCCAATATGAGACAGATTATTCTTATTACAAATTTATTCGTTTTATTCCTTACTGTCTGCTTATCCTTCATGGCCGTCACTCCGCATCGGCATATTTGACCTCTACTGATGAAACGTTACGGTTAAATTCCGTGATCTCTTTGTCCATTTTATCAGATATGGCCTTCAGCGCATCCTCCATCTGCTGCTTGACGCTGTCACACATCTGTGTCACCTCGATGCGCATGTTGCGCAGATGTACATTTTTGTTCACTATATTTACGCGTAAAATCTCAGACTGTTCTTCAAGAGCCCTTCGTTCGCTCTCAGCCTGCACATGAGCCTGCTCCACGATCTCCTTTGCCGTATTCTCGGCGTTTATGAGCACGTCGGCTATCTTTGCTTTTTCATTCTGAAGTACTATATATGAAGAAGAAAGGCTGTTATACTGCGCAAGGAGGCTGTTATATGTATCGGCAAGCTCACTGTACGCCTCACCGAGCTTTATTATCTCGTTGGTGTTGGCCTCTATGATATCCGCATAATGACGGTTCATTGCCGACACATATTCCGTTACGTATTTTTTTCTGTATTTTTTGAGAGGCAGGTCAAATGTTTTTATTTCACATCTGCCCTCCGCAAGTATCGTATCTTTGTCTATAGGCTGCACAGGCTCCGGCGGTTTAATCTGAAACTGGTTCTCCAATGTCCTTCCTCCTAACATATCTGTCAAGCACGCTCCTTAAATCTTCGATGGAGCGGAGTCCTATCATCCTCTGCTGCGTTATCCCGTCAACGAGCACCGCAAGCGTGGGAGCACTCGTAATGCGGTATTCGTGCGTTATGGCAGGACATTCCTCCACGTTCACAGAGCCTATGACAGCGCGTCCGTCATATTCCTCGGCAAGCCTGTCCAGCACCGGCGCCAGAGTCCTGCACGGGCCGCTGCTTGCTTTCCAGAAATTGACGAGCACAGGCACATAACTCTTAATAACTATTCTGTTAAAATTATCATCGCTGAAATGTATGATCTTATCCGAAGCCATTAAATTGTCACCTGTTGCATTATTGATAATAAGTTTCTTTGACCGGATAAGTATAAATCAAGACGTATCTTTAGTCAACTGCTTTAAATCGTGCGCAGGGCGACATCCCTGATCACTTCTCCGGCCATTATAAGTCCCGCCACAGGCGGAACGAACGAATTACTGCCGGGTATCTGCCTGCGCGGGCCGCCGTCTTCGCGATCGCTTTGCCCCGGCGTAAGCGGCGGTTCTTTTGAATATACGACCTTGAGCTTTTTTATGCCGCGGCGCTTCAGTTCATGCCGCATGACCCTCGCGAGCGGGCAGACAGAAGTGCTGTAAATATCGGCCACTTCAAATGCCGTGGGATCCAGCTTATTGCCCGCACCCATAGAGCTTATCACAGGCGTACCCGCCCTTTCGGCGTTTACCGCCAGCGCGATCTTACCCGTCACAGTATCAATGGCATCTACTATATAATCATATTCCGAAAGATCAAACTGTCCTTCCGTTTCCGGCGTGTAAAATATCCTGTACCCCCTTACTTCGGCATCGGGATTTATGTCGTGTATCCTTTCGGCAGCGGCATCGACCTTATACTGCCCTACCGTTTTAAGCGTCGCATAAATCTGGCGGTTGATATTTGAAAGGCTCACTCTGTCGCTGTCAATAAGATCAAGGGCGCCTATTCCGGACCTTGCAAGGGCTTCTGCCGCATAACCGCCTACCCCGCCTATTCCGAACACGGCGACGCGTGACGCCGCGAGACGTTCCATTGCCTCTTTGCCGAGCAAAAGCTCTGTTCTTGAAAACTGACCGTTCATATTACCTCATTCATACTGCCCGTGCGGTAGCCCAGCAGATCGAGCGCCGCGTACGCAAAGCCGAAGGATCTGAACTGTTCATATATCTGCTCACGTGTGTCCTCCGCAGCCAGTTTGTAAAATTCTTCCGGCATTATCTCTATGCGCGCCATATTTCCGTGTATGCGTACTCTGACACTGTGAAATCCCATATCAAGCAGCAGCTGCTCCGCCCTGTCCACCATAGACAGCCTTTCCTCTGTTATAGTCTCACCGTATACGAAACGCGATGCAAGGCACGCCATAGACTGCTTGTTCCATGTGGGCAGGCCGAGCTTTTTTGAAAGCTCCCGTATTTCCGCCTTGTTCAGACCCGCCTCGCGCAGCGGACTCCTTATACCGAGCTCCTTAACGGCTGCAAGTCCGGGACGGTAATCTCCGTCATCGTCTGTATTTGAGCCCTCCGCCACAACGCTCAAACCGTTCCGGTCGGCTATGTTCAGTATCCTTCCGAACAGCTCACGTTTACAGAGATAGCAGCGGTTTTTCGGATTCAGGCTGAATCCTTCTGTCTCAAGAGCATCATATCTGCATATTATCTGACGGATACCGTGTGCCTCGCAAAACATTCCGGCTTCTCTGCATTCCCTTTCGGGAAACAAACACGAATCCACCGTAACGGCCGCAACGCAGTCTCCCAATACCTCATGCGCGGTATAGAGTAAAAATGTCGAATCCACGCCGCCTGAAAATGCTACCGCTGCGCTGCCGAAAGACCGCAGATCGTCCTTAAGTTTTTGATATTTTTTCTCAAGCTCAGTCATATTTACCCGGAAGCGCGATCCTCCGTCTTCATGTCACCTCGATCCCGTAATCTCTTGCTCTCATTATACACGAAAATACGAGGGCTTACAAATTGTTTTGCGGTTAAAAAAAGCGAAAGTCAGTGACGGTATCCGTTTTTTCATTTACTGTCAACTTACGCGTCTTGCACGGCATATGTTATAGCAGAGGACTTGGCGAATGCGGGCAGCAACGATCCATCAACTGACAGCTGATAACGAGACGGAAAAGAGGTAGATCAAAATGATGAGAAACGATGTCCTTGCAGACAAGGCTTCAGACGCAGCAAAGAACTATAAAACGGTATATGCAAACGGCTTTATCGGTTCACCGCTCACCAATGACAACATAGCGTCAAAAGCAAAGCAGCTCCCGAACTGGTATACAGCCGAAAGGATAGCAAAGCTTAAAAGCTTGGTTGGCAAAGGTTATTTCGGATTTGACTGCGTATGCTTCGTAAAATCTCTCCTATGGGGATGGTGTGGGGACGCCTCCGCGACATACGGCGGCGCCAGATACGAGTCCAACGGCGTGCCCGATATAGGTGAGAATGAGATGATGAACAGGTGCAAAAATATCAGTACGGATTTTAAAAATATACTCCCGGGCGAGTTCCTTTGGATAAACGGACACTGCGGAATATACGTCGGAAACGGTCTGGCAGCCGAGTGCACGACAAAGTGGGACGGCTGCGTGCAGATCACGGCGGTGGAAAATATCGGAAAGAAAAGCGGTTACAATTCCCGCATGTGGACAAAACACGGGCAGCTGCCCTATGTTGAATATCAACAGCAGACGACAGCCTCGGCGCAGCCTGCAAGCCCGCAGACAACACCCGGCAGCAAAGAAGTGAGCATTTCCCTTTTAACACTCAGAAAGGGCGAAAACCGCCTGAACCCGCAGATATACACTGCACAGAGACTGTTGAAAGAACTCGGATATTACACGATAGCGATCGACGGCGCTTTCGGTCCCGGAACAGAGGCGGCAGTAATAAATTTCCAACGTGCCAAGAAGCTTTCCGCCGACGGCGTGATCGGCAAAGACACATGGACTGCTCTGCTCAAATAAAGGCATGACTGCAAGCTGCAAGCAAATAAAAAGTGCCCGAAATCTCACATCTTCTGAGCTTTCGGACACCGTGTGGTGCACCTTCAGGGACTCGAACCCTGGGCCCACTGATTAAGAGTCAGTTGCTCTACCAGCTGAGCTAAAGGTGCCAAACTGACTGACCTTGAGGAGTATAACATGCTCCCGCAGTGCTTGTCAAGAAGTATTTTAAAGAATATCAAGCCTGCCTCAGGCCTTCTGCTCCGCGGCGAGCTTGCACCTGTTGATGTATTTCATAACGGTAGTGCCCTGAGTCTTTTTAAAACACAACAGAGATATAAGGAGGCACTGCGCTTAAAAGAATCGGACGTATGCGTGAGCGGGCAGTACAGCGAAAGCAGACTGGATTTTATAATTAAGAACATAAACGAGATAACAGCCGGCCCTCCGAAGACATTTTCAGCCGCCCTCCAGCTCGTATGGCTCTGTCACACCGCTTTTATGACGGAGGGACGCTACGCCATGGTGCTTAACCGTATGGATCAGTATCTGTACCCGTTTTACAGGCATGATATACAAAGCGGAGGACGATGACTATGGCAGACACAAAGGACATGCGGGACACCGTTCTGCGGCTGGCGAGCAGATACAAAACAGACGAAATAAACAGAGCCTTCGCAGACACCGAGGAAGGGCGCAGCATAAAGACTCTGCTCGTAAAATGATCTGTTACGTGAGCTCCGCCTTGCCCGTATAGAGACTGTAATAACGTCCCTTCTGAGCGAGCAGGTCGTCGTGGTCGCCGCGTTCTATTATTTCACCGTGTTCGAGCACCATTATGGCGTTTGAATTCCTGACGGTGGAAAGCCTGTGGGCGATGACGAATGTAGTCCTTCCCATCATGAGCTTATCCATGCCGTCCTCGATCAGGTGCTCAGTCCTCGTGTCTATGGACGATGTGGCCTCATCAAGTATTATCACCGGCGGATCGGCAACGGCCGCGCGCGCTATCGACAGCAGCTGGCGCTGTCCCTGCGACAGGTTCATGCCGTCCGCCGAGAGCATAGTATCGTATCCGTCGGGAAGACGCTTTATGAAGGAGTGAGCGTTGGCTATCTTGGCGGCGCGCACCACCTCTTCATCCGTGGCGTCCGGCTTTCCGTATCTGATATTTTCCTTTATAGTCCCGCGGAACAGATGCACGTCCTGTAAAACGATGCCCAGCGTACGCCTCAGGTCATCCTTCTTTATGTCGCGCACGTCTATCCCGTCGTACGTTATGACGCCGCTCTGTATCTCGTAAAATCTGTTTATGAGATTCGTGATAGTCGTTTTACCCGCTCCTGTGGAGCCCACGAACGCTATCTTCTGTCCGGGCTTTGCGTAAAGCGACAGGCCGTTTAATACTGTATGTCCCGGAATGTATGCGAATACCACATCCCGGAAGCGCACGTCCCCGTGCAGCCTTATGAGCTTATCGCCCTCAGGCACCTTCCATGCGGGGAACCTGCCGCTGTCGCTTTTGAAGGTGGACGCGAAATCCTCAAAAGGATCCCCTTCAACCTCTCTGAGCTCTCCGTTTTCTCCCTCCTCGGCGAGTACAAGGCTCACGTTTCCGCTGTCCTGCTCGGGAATCTCGTCTATGACCTCAAATATACGCTCCGCTCCCGCCAGCGCCGAAAGGAGCATGTTCATCTGGTTTGATATCTGAGTTATGGGCTGCGAGAACTGCCGCGTGTATTGGAGGAACGCCGCTATGTCGCCTATCGTAACGGCCGCGAAGATCCCCCACCCCAAAGGATTCACTATCATGACAGCGCCCACCGTGGCGGTAACTGCATAATGGAAGTAAGAGAGATTTCCCATTATGGGCATGAGTATCGTGGCAAATGTCTGCGCGTTGACGGCAGAATCCCGCAGGCTCCTGTTCTTCTTTATGAATTCTTCATTGGCGGCATTTTCATGGTTGAATACCTTCACTACCTTCTGACCCTGCATCATTTCCTCTATGTAGCCGTCAAGCTCTCCGAGATCCGCCTGCTGCTTTCTGAAATATTTGGCGCTCCTGCCTCCGACTGCTTTGATTATAAAGAACATGAGTATCAGTATCAGTATGACAAGTATCGTCAGGAACCAATTCAGAACGAGCATCATCACAAAGGTACCCACAACGGATATCAGCGATGTTATCGTCTGCGACAGGCTCTGCTCGAGCGTGATCGCCACATTGTCCATATCGTTCGTAAAACGGCTCATTATCTCCCCGTGAGGATGTCTGTCAAAAAATCCGACGGGCAGATCCTGAATGTGCTCGAAGAGCTCTTTGCGCATCCTGTTCGCTGTCCTCTGTGCGACGGAGACCATTATACGGCTCGACAGATATGTGCCCACGGCGCCCACGAAATATATGACGGCCATCAAGGCAAGGCTCCTGCCGAGGCTCGAGAGCACCTGCGCGCGCGCTTCCGAATAGACCATGCCGTTCTTTATAAGATCCGCGAGAGTGCTCGTGAGATTGTTTACGACAGGCTTGAGCATGTATGTCGAGGCAACGCCCGCCAGAGCGCTCAGCACTATCATGAGCATAGCCAGCATGATAAGAGGCAGATTGCCCGAAAGATATGAGAACATCCTTATGAGTGTCTTTTTTGTGTTTTTAGGCTTGCGGAATCCGTGATTTCTGGGCCCTCCGCCGGGGCCGCCTCCGGGACCGCCGGGTCCCTTCATATTATTGCCGCTCATTCAGATATCGCCCCTTCCTGCTGCGATGTGTACACATCGCGGTATATCTCGCTCGATTTCATAAGCTCATCGTGCGTGCCTACGTCCGATATCCTGCCGTCATCGAGTACTATTATCCTGTCCGCATGTAAGATCGAGTTCACTCTCTGAGCTATTATTATCGTTGTTATACCGCTTAGCTCTTCTTCAAACGCCTGCCGTATCTTTGCGTCCGTAGCCGTGTCAACGGCGCTCGTCGAGTCGTCGAGTATTATTATCTTCGGATGCTTGAGGAGAGCTCTGGCTATGCAGAGTCTCTGCTTCTGTCCTCCGGACAGGTTGGCGCCGCCCTGACTTAAGTCGGTATCAAGCCCTTCCGGCATTTTACTCACGAAATCCCATGCCTGTGCGTGCTCGCACGCTTTTTGTATCTCTTCGTCGCCGGCATCCGGATCTCCCCATTTCATGTTGTCGCGGACCGTGCCCGAGAAGAGCGTATTCTTCTGTAATACCATGGATACGGCGTCATGGAGAGGCTCTATGGCATATTCTCTCACATCTACGCCTCCTACCTTGACAGAGCCCGACGTCACATCGTAAAGACGCGGTATGAGCTGCACGAGCGTCGTCTTGGCAGAGCCTGTAGAGCCTATAATGCCTATCGTTTCACCCGACTTAATATGAAGATTGATATTCTCAAGTGTATTCTCACCCGAACCGGTGCGGTAGCGGAATGAAACATTATCAAAATCAATTGCGCCGTTCTCAATCGTTGTGACTGCATTTTCGGGATCCGTTATATCCACCTTGGCGTCCAGCACCTCGAGCACGCGGGCGCCGGAAGCTCTCGCTCTTGTGAACTGCAAAAAAAGCATCGAGAGCATCATAAGTGACGAAAGTATCTGTGTCACGTACGATACAAGGCTCAGAAGGTCTCCCGTCTGAAGGGGTCTTCCCGTATAAGCCGGGCCTCCGAAGCCTTCTATGCTCGTATCCACTACTATCCTGCCGCCGAAGAAAAGTATCGCTATTATACATATGTATACTATGAGCTGCATTATGGGCATGTTCATTATGACGAGCTTTACGGCGCGTATGCCCGTTGCCGTCAGGTCGTCGTTTGAGCGTTTGAATTTTGCTTTCTCATGCTCGCCGCGCACGAATGATTTCACCACGCGTATGTTCGTGAGATTTTCCTCGACCGATGTATTGAGCCCGTCTATTTTATCCTGAAATGCCATGAAGCGCGGGTGCGCCATTTTCATTATGACTATTATGGCTGCCGCGAGAACGGGTATCGCGAAAAGGAACACTACGGCGAGCTCCGCATGTATTTTAAGCGCCAGCACCAATGCGAATATGAACATGAACGGCGAGCGCACCAGCATCCTCAGACACATCATACCCACCTGCTGCAGGTTGTTCACGTCCGTCGTAAGACGCGTTATCAGTGACGGTATGCTGAAATAGTCTATGTTCGAGAATGAGAATGTCTGTATTTTTTTATACAGGTCTTCTCTCAGCTCCGCGCCGGCGCCCATACCGGCAATTGCCGCAAGCCTGCTGCTGTATGCCCCGCAGAACATGGCTATGAGGGCGACTGCGACCATGAGCCCGCCTATCTTTAGCACATAATATATGTCGGCCATGCCGAACACGTTTTCTCTCGTTATATCAACTCTGTTAAGTATTTTTGCCATAAGATACGGCATTATGACGTCCCCCAGCACTTCAAAAAACATAAGCACGGGGCACAGTATGGCCGGGCGCTTATAATTTTTAAAATATGCCACAAGTCTTTTAACCATAAATATTATTCACTGCCTCTCATTTTGTCTATGTTACTCTGTATCCTGTCAAGATACGAAAAAAGCTGCTCTGTTTCGGCATCGGTAAAGCCGTCGAGCATTTTACGGTCCATTTCCAACGTCTTGCCGAACGTGTCCCCGAGTACCTCGCGGCCTTTGTCGGTAAGCTTTATCTGATTGCTCCTCGAGTCCTCCTCATACGGGAGCTTCTCTATAAGGCCCGCCTTGCAGAGTCTTCTGACCGTTGCCGACATGGCCGCAGGCGACGTGTTCATCTCATACGCCAGCTCCTTCTGCGTAGCGCCGTCGTTATGGTCGATGGTGCCGAGTATCCTCGGGTGCGTGTAATGCAGACCGTATTTCGAGAGCATGTCGCTTACCGCGTGCATCCTTCCGTGTGAAATATTCCTCATTTTCCAGTGCAGCATGGCGCCGTTATTTTCCGTTATTTCACGGGGAAGAGAGCTGCTTCTGTCCTTCTCCCTGCATTTGCCGCTCATTATTTTTGATACCCCCTCTTTGTAAAATATATGATATGCGTGATACGTGCGTAAAATAAGTTAACCGATTAACTTATTTCGGGTATGGTACTCTAAATATAGAATATTGTCAACCGGTTAATTATTTTTAATATATGAATAATATATGTACATTTGGCACGCTATGTTTAAAAAGATGTTGACATTCAGGCGTGAAATAAATATACTACTCCGAGTAGAAAATAATCAGTTCCGAAACGGATCCTACGTTCGGAGCAAAGGGGGTTTTACACATGAAGAAGTTTATGTCGATCGTGCTTGCTCTTGCGTTATTCACGGCTGTTTCCGCTCTTCCCGTGTTTGCTGCCGATTATGTGGATTATCTGGATGCAGATTACACGGGCAACTACTGGGACGATCTTTGGATAGATGATGAGCATGTTGCGAACAGTCTGCCTGTATCGCCCGATCAGTACATCAGCAACAACGGAGGCCTGATAGACAACTCAGACGGTTCCATAAGCGAGATCTCCGTACGCGGCTGGGTAGGCTTTACTCAGGAGATCAAGGCTATGGGATACTGCGTAGACGACGGAGATATGGTAGAGGATGCAAATGCATTCGAAGAAGCTCCGGACGAAGGTATACTCGCCGCTGCCGGTGAATACGGCACACGTTTCAAGATAGTCATTCCCGTAGGCACTATCGCAGGTTCGCACACGATCACTATAGTAGCAAAGCTTGCCGACGGCACTCTTGTTAAGATCAACAATGAGACTCAGCCGAGCCTGAACATGGTGATCGAATACGAAGGACCCGAAACGGCTCAGGAGCCCGAAGAGAAGCCGGATGATAATCCGACACAGCAGGAGCCCGATAAGGATCAGGGCAACACCGACAATAACGATACAAAGCCTGACAACTCTCAGACTCCTTCCACAGGAGATGCGGACGCAGCCGCTATAGCAGCCGTTCTCGTTCTCGCACTGAGCGCAGCTGTCGTACTTCGCAGAAAGGTTACCGAGTAAGTTTTTTGCAGGTACATAAAAAAGTACAGTTTTGAAATGGGCCGCCCGCGGGCGGCCCATTTTGTTTACTTTATTTGTTATTTCATGACATCGTCGATCCTGACTGCATATACGCTTGTCTGATCCGTATAAATTATGTATCCGTTATAAACCTTATCTACATTGTCCGTTTCAAACCTGACAAATGTTTTACCGACAGGATCCATGACGGTACACTCGCGGGCGGAGCTGTCAAAAATGATGATCTTACCGCTGTCCGAAAACAATCGGCGCGTGCCCGCCGTGGGATATATTTTACGCGGGATACCGTTACCTATGTCGCACATATAAATGTCGCCGAAATTTTCGCTCGTCTGCCATGCCACTGTATCATCATTTATGATATATGCTCTGTAAATACCGCTGTCCGCGTTTAATTCTCTGACAACGCTCTTATTGTCTGTATCATATACATTCATCTGAGCCGGATAATATTCTTTTATAAACAGCGCCTTATCGCCGTATATATCGGGAGTGACATATCCGAAATGATCCGCACTGTATAACTCTTTATCGACGGTAAAGCGCTCGCCCGTACTCATACGGAGTACATTTGCAGTAACTCCGCCGGATCTCGTAAGCTCATACCACAAAATATTACCCGACGAAATATCGATATCGAGAGGGCTTAAATACGTTTCATCCGGATCCGACTCGGCCACAACGGAGATCCTATCTTCACTGTCATATTTCATTATCTTCCATGTTACGTTGAGCTCAACGCCGCTGTCAGAATAAGAAGCGCTTATCTGAGCGTCATCAATATCAACAAGATAATATTGATATTGATTTTCAACCCAATACAGATTTCCGTCCGCAAACAGCGTACAGGCCAATGAGCCGTTGTCCGAGGGCTCATATATCACTTCGGCGTTTCCGGATCCAAGACTGCATTTTACCATATATGTTTTTCTCGTATATTCCTGCGTCCATATGTCCGGTACATATGTAACGCTCAGGTTGTAATATATATCGGTATCCGTTATGACGACGCCGTCTATACTGTATATGTATTCACTGTATCTCTCATATTCGCCTATGATCTCATCTGTGGGCAACGGATAACGGAACATATCTATATCGGAAAATTTTTCTGTATATTCCGGTATGCCTATTACGGGAACAAGATCCTTATCAAAACCGTCGGTGGGTCCCGTTATCGATCTGTCCGATATATTGCAGCCGGCCGCAACCGCTATGATCATTATCACCGTTATCAGAACGATAGATCTGTAATATTTCATAATATCAGCATCGCATCCCCGAATGAGAAAAATCTGAATCTGCTTTCTATCGCCTTTCTGTACGCATCCATTATGAGCTCGCGCCCGGCAAGCGCCGAAACAAGCATGAGAAGCGTTGACTCAGGAAGGTGAAAATTGGTTATAAGTGCATCCACGAGCTTAAATCTGTAGCCCGGATATATGAAAATTCCCGTCATGCCCGAATAAGGCTTTATATTCCCGTTTTCGTCCGAGGCGGATTCAAGCACTCTGCACGATGTCGTGCCCACCGCAAACACTCTGCCTCCCGTTTCACGGGCGCCGTTTATCATATCGCATGCCTCATCGGATACGGTGTAATACTCACTGTGCATCTCGTGGTCCTCCACTCTCTCCGCCTTGACCGGTCTGAATGTGCCGAGACCCACATGCAGAGTCACATATGCGATACGAACGCCGGCCCCGCGTATTTTACCGAGGAGCTCTTCCGTAAAATGCAGCCCCGCCGTAGGCGCCGCCGCGGAGCCCTTTTCTCTCGCATATACAGTCTGATACCGTTCGGGGTCATCAAGCTTTTCATGTATATAAGGCGGCAGCGGAACGATTCCTATCTTGTCTATTATCTCCTCGAAAATGCCGTCAAACGTAAATCTCACATATCTGTTGCCGCCATCAGCTATGCATATTATCTCCGCACGCAGAAGGCCGTCTCCGAATGTAAAAAACGTACCGGGTCTCGCACGTCTGCCCGGCTTTAAGATAACCTCCCAATAGCAGCAGCCGGAGCGATCGTCGGTCCTTGCGGGTATCTCACCCGCGCCTTGATCCGAACCCGAGCTCCTCATATGATCGGACACATGCCGCTCCGAAACGCTCTTAAGGAGCACGAATTCAATATTCGCGCCGGTCCCCTCTTTTATCCCTAAAAGGCGCGCCGGTATCACGCGCGTGTCATTCAGCACCAGACAGTCTCCCGGCTTGAGATATTTTAAAATATCGGTAAAATGTTCCTCTTTTATATCCCCGTTTGCTCTGTTTACCACCATAAGCCGCGATGCCGAACGGTCGGCAAGAGGTGTCTGCGCTATAAGCTCCTCCGGCAGGTCATAATAAAAATCCTTTACGTTCACTTTTGCTCATTCTCCCAAACACTTGTCCAATATTCATACGAGTCGCTCAGTATGTCGCTCATATCCAAGGCGTCGTAAAGGGCACTGTCCACCTCGTATTTATACTTATCGGATGCAAGAAGCTGCGTAAGATCCCTGTTTACGCAGAATGTGCGCGTCCATTCTATCATGCTGTCCGTGCCCTTAAGCTGTTCAAAATCGGTTATGCCGTCAAGCCGTATAACATATACGACTGTATCTGTCTGAACGACGCCCGCATTCCCTGCCGCGGCGCTCCTGAGCCAATCGTACACTTCCGGATATTCATTCTTATTGGCAGGGTAAAATTTCATCTCGCCGTCTGACTCTAAAAGCCCGCTGTCAGTGCAGTTCTCTCTCAGGAGCTTATCAAAGCTCTCGCCGTTGTTATACTGCCCGAGTATTGAATTCGCCGTTTGCGTAAGTGCTTCCTTTGTATGCTCCGCGTCTACGAAAAGCGGTATAACGGATGTGTTGTATGTATAGAGATAATCGTAATATTCGCCGAACGCCTTCTGCTGGGATTCCTCGCTTATGTCGGCGTTGTTCAGGCAAATGTCATTGTATTTATCTATTTTATACCAATTTTCCCAGAATTCCTTATATTCTTGTTCCGAAATGCCGTAATAGTACCTGTAAAATTCTTCTTTGTCCAGCTTTCTCCCGTCTATATCGGCGGCTGATTCATAATCGCTTTCAAAATGAGTCTCGAGTTCTTTCTTCTCATCATCCGTAAGAGTCACGCCCGCGTTCTCCGCCTCAAGCACTCTTACTATATATTCTTTTGTAAAATCGGATGTGTATTTTTTTATCTCATCCTTATCCGAAAGCGTCGGAGATGTATAAAGCAGCTTGACTGTATCCTCTTCCTGATTAAGTATTATGCGCGCAAAGAATCTGAATTGGTTTTCCGTGACTTTGAAATCACCTATGTGCGCTATCACACGTTTTTCCTCGGCATCGCTTCTGTCCTTGCTCCTCCCCGAAATAAAGGCGGACATACATACAACGACAATGATCATGATAAGGAGAACACATGATAACAGTATTACATTCAATCTCATTTTACCGGCAGAACTCATAAATAACTATCCTCAATAAATATTCCGGGCTTTCTCCTCAGAACGAATCATCATAATCATCATAATCTTCATAATCTTCATTATCTTCATTATCTTCGTTATCTTCATATTCTTCGGCTTCTTCATCGCTGCCGCCGTCATAGGCTTCGGAATTTTTCTTTATATCCTTAACGGTCGACGCGTCCGGAACATACACATTGTCATCATTCTGATACAGGTCGTCTCTCATGGCGGCGAATGTGTTAAATACGAAATAGAAATAGATATAATATATCAGAGTGCGCACCAATGAAGTGACAGCAAATACCACCAGGCTCAGTGCGAGCGAGCGGTGTCCGTAATGTATCGCAAAAAGACCGACTCTGAGAGCGATCGTCAGAAACATGAAGAGCGCTGTCTTGGGAAGCAGGTACCAGCAGTACATATTGCCCATTCTGAGGCCGTTTCTCAAAGTGCTCTTCCTGAATCCCGCTATCGCCGGTAAGATATAGGTAAAATACATGCCGTAAAATACCATCGAGAGCAGCATGACGAATACTGTAAGGATACATACGAGCAGCATCGTAAAAATGATGTCCGTGTTGCCGTCAAAAAACATTCTCAGCATTAACACGGGAGGGATAGCCGAGTATAGTAAAAGTACCAGAAAAGCAGCGGAAAGTACGGTAAATACAAAAAAGTAAAGCGTTACCCTGATGAAATTCTTCTTTAAGCCGTCACTGAATTCTCTGCGTCTTTTGGGATATCCGTCCACGGCGGACAGCAGTATATTCGAATATCCGGAGAAGAACAGAGACATGAGCATTGAAAACAGCAGGACAAAGAACAGCACTATCATTATCGTTATAACGGCGCTGCTTCCTGTTTTGAGAAAATCGGCCGCCTTGCCCACCCAGCCGGACAGAGCTTCCATGTAGTTATGCTTTAATATATAGCTGAAGGATCCGTACGATCTTATAATAGGATTATATGCCTCTGCGGCACTGAACAAAAATGCGAAGAGCATCATGAGCAGGAAGATCGCCGGTCTGTCCTTTATTCTTCTGAAAAAATCACGCATTGAATCCATATCATACTCCTGTAATTCTAACGCATTTTATCCGATCTGAAATATCGACTACGTGATTATACCATTGCGGGCACGGGAAAGCAAATGAGAAGTGTAAAGACATGCCGTAAAAGGTCCGCAGGCTCATAAAACCGGATCTTACTTTATAAAATATAATAGAAAACGCATAGCTCATATGCTATACTTTAGACCTAATACCGAATTTCACGGTCGGAAGGAGCATTCAGAATGGTTCCGAATACAGGAAACAGACAAAAGCATATACATTTTATAGGGATAGGCGGTTCGAGTATGAGCGGCCTTGCGGAGCTCGCTCTCAAGCAGGGGTATGCCGTGAGCGGCTCTGACAGAAGCGATTCGCAGCTGCTCGACCGTCTGAGGAACGAAGGCATACATATTTATACTTCACAGGAAGCATGCAATATCACAGACGATATCGACACCGTCGTTTACACGCTCGCCGTACCAGAATCAAATCCCGAGCTGGCGGCCGCAAGAAAGAAAAACATACCCGTATGCGAAAGAGGCGTATATCTCGGTATGATAGCGGATCATTACAGATATACCGCGGCGGTATCCGGCACACACGGCAAAACGACCGTAACTTCAATGCTCAGTTCGATACTCATATCCGACAACAAAAAGCCGAGCGTACACATAGGAGGTGTTTTTCACAGAATAGGCGGAAGCGTACTCGCTTCAGACAGCGAATATTTCATAACCGAAGCATGTGAATATCACGAAAATTTTCTCAACATCCGCCCGTACGCAGGCATAATACTGAACGTAGAGCCCGAGCATCTGGATTATTACAGAGATTTCGATCACATCAGATCAGCTTTTTCAAAATTTGCCGCGTCATGCTCCGAAGACGGTTTTTTAGTCGTTTGCAAAGACTGTGACGCAGCGGTATCCGTTTCGGGATCTGCCCGATGCAGGGTCGTCATGTACAGCATACATGACACATCGGCTGAATTTTACGCGTCAGATATCGGTCACGAAAACGGCTCCGCTCATTATACGCTCATGCACAGAGGAGATCCCGTATGTAAGATATGCCTGAACGTACCGGGCGCACATAATATATCCGATTCGGTAGCCGCCGCGGCCGCGGCCTTAAATCTCGGCTGCAGTCCGGAAGGCATCGCAGACGGACTGGCGGAATTTCACGGGGCCGGGAGACGTTTTGAACAAAAAGGAACATGTAGCGGCGCGCCTCTCATAGACGATTATGCGCATCATCCCACAGAGATAAATGCCGTGCTGTCGGCAGCCCGCGATGTGATACCGGACAAAGGGCGCATAATCGCAGTATTCCAGCCTCACACATACTCGCGCGCGATGGCTTTCCAAAATGAATTTGCGGAAGCGCTCTCAAAAGCGGATAAAGTCATAGTAACAGATATCTATTCCGCCCGCGAGAGCGATCCCGGAACGATATCGGGCAGCTCAATGGCAGGATATTTTGCTGAAAAAGGTATCGACGCCGTATATATTTCCGATTTCGGCGATATAGCCGATGTAATAAAAAACACGGCCGTGCCGGGCGATATAGTGATAACACTGGGAGCCGGCAGCGTAAACCGTGTGATAGACGAGATCTTAAAGTAATATGCTTCCTTTTATCTTGTTATGGCGTAGTCCTTCTTCTTATCGCTGTCCATGTCGTTAAGTATCTGAACCGAGCCCTGTACAACGCAGTACTGCGGGTTCTCGGCGAGCATTACGTCAACGCCTGTGCTCTTTCTTATGAGCTCATCGAATCCGGCTATCTGCGCTCCGCCGCCTGTCATTATGATACCTTTACAATATATATCCGCCGCCAGCTCGGGAGGCGTTTCTTCAAGTACCGAATGTATACCGTCAAGTATAGGCACCGCAGTGTCTATCAGAGGTTCAAGTATCTCTTCGGATGTGACGATCCTCTCGCTGGGAAGTCCGGTGATAAGATCGCTGCCTCTTATCTCTATAGAGCTCTTTTTTGCTCCGTGATACAGGCAGCCCACTTCTATCTTGATCTCCTCAGCCGTGCTGTCTCCTATCATAAGATTGTGCTTTTTCTTAAGATAGCTCTTTATCGTTTCGTCAAACGTATCTCCGGCGACCCTCACGCTCTTGCTGTTTACGATACCTTCATACGAAATGACTGCTATATCCGTTGTGCCGCCGCCTACATCTATGATCATGTTGCCCGTAGGCCTCGATATATCAAGCCCCGCTCCGACAGCGGCCGCAAGAGGCTCCTCTACAAGAAATACCCTTCCGGCGCCCGCACTTATTGACGCCTGATAAACTGCCCTCTTCTCGACACTCGTAGTGTTGCTCGGTATGCACACGAGCACATCCGGCTTAAACTTTCTGGCGATCGGATTCCTTATAGCCTTATTGAGATAGTATGCTATCATTTTTCTCGTAATGGTATAACTCGATATCACGCCGTTGCGCACAGGGCGCACCGTTGTTATATCAAAAGGAGTTCTGCCCATCATAAGGCGGGCTTCCTCGCCTATAGCTATTACCTCATTCGTTCCTTCCCTGACTGCTACTATAGAAGGTTCTTTTATGACAACGCCTTTATCGCCTACACTTACGAGTACCGTGGCCGTGCCGAGATCTATTGCTATATTTTGCTTGAAAAGGCTCACTGTTAATGCACCCCGGATAGATTGATTTACCGAATAAATATTACCATAACAATATTTTCAGGGCAAGTGCAAAATAAGCTCCGATTGAGGCAGTCCTATACCTATCCTGCTTCCGTCATGTATGAGAACAGGCTGCTTCGGCATTACCCTTTCACCGTCCACATATGTGCCGTTTGTTGAACTGAGATCCGTAATATACCAGCTTTCGTTCTGTCTGCACAGCTCTGCGTGGCGTTTGCTCACGAATATCAGATTCAGCGGTATGTCAGCCCAATCCTTATCTCTGCCTATGTGTATTTCTTCGGCAGCCTTGTCTGCCGTGTACCGGATATCATCCAGAAGCGATCCTCCGCTCAGCTCCATATCAGACACCTCTGTCTTTCGCTTGACACTGCCGCTTTTACGGTACTGCACGAGAAAATATCCGGCACGGCACACGATCGAATTCAGAACACGTTTTATACCGATCCCGCTCTTTTGCCCGTTCAGTATGCACTTTATTTCTTCCTCCGGGAAAATATTGCCGTCATCGCACATATCCGATTCCCATTCCGACAAGGCTCTCAGGATATCGCAGACCGCAGTCCCGGCCTTCTGTGACTGTGCCGAAGAAGAATATTCTATGAGAAGCGATACGATCGCCATCATATCGCTGCATTTATTATATAACATTTTACCGTCTTTATACTTGCCGTCATCCGGAGCGTATACAAATTCAGTATCGGATACAGACGTCCCGACAAAAATGCACTCATAGTCAAACACGAAGTTGTGAAATCCTATCCCGTTTTCCGATGCATCCGAATACAGTGCGCACAGCCTGCGCACCAGCGCGAAGAAATCATCCGCACGGAAACCGTTTTCATAAATATATTCCTTGAGTGACTGTCTGTGATTTATACAGAATTTATACACGCCGCCTTCCCATATCACCTCCGACGGTACATACACGCCGCTCATTTTCCGTGAGACATCGTCCATTTCGTTCTTCAATTCCGCAGGAGTCAGGGCCGACTGTGCGGACAGCTCGCATCCCGTCCTTTCTTTGTTTATTTTCATAAGATATACACCTCTTGACCGATATTACAGACTGTTGATCGTAGAATCGGTTTTGGCCTGGATCTTATCGAATATGAGTCCGGCCAGATCCATTATGAAATTTCTGAAAAGGAGCGCAAGAGCCACAAGCACGGCTATTATGATTATAACCTCAAGTGTGCCCATACCCGATTCGTTTTTGAAAAAATCCTTTATCCTGCCGCGAAGCGCCCCTCGTATGTGCGCCGTGCGGATACCCATATTTGCCATAAAGCGTAAATACACAAACATCACTCTCCTGATCGTACATATATATAAATCCAACAAATAAAACCGTATAAATAACACATCAGCTTCCGGGCTTTACATCCCTCCGAACATTTCCATAACGGCAGGCGCGAGCAGAAGTATTATCATAGCTATCAGTACCAGGGCTGAAGGTATGGTGAGCAGCGTTACGGCCTCATCTGCCATCTTGCCCGCTATCCTCCGCCTTTCGTTCCTGTAAAGCTGCGCCTGCGATGCGAATATGGAGCTGAGCTCGCTGCTGCCTTTACGCACATTCTGTATGACCGTAGCACATAAGTTGCTCAGGGCAGCCGATTTGCGGCTGTCGGACAGATCCTCAAAGGCGCTCATGATGTCCTTAGCCGCGCCCTTTCTCACGCTCTCGAAGGCTCCTTTTATATCTTTATATAAAGGCCTGTCCGCATTGCCTATCTCGGCGGACCGTTCGATCGCGTCCCATATGCCTATCCCCGCTTCGGTGAACATGGATACATGTGTCAGAAAATCCGGAAGATCCATATCATAGCTTCTGCCGATATATTTCTTTTTCCTCGTCTCAGCCGATAATGTCAATACATAAACAATTACAACACCGAGCAGAGCGGCTCCGAGCCTTACCTTCATGCTTTCCTTCAGAACGCAGGCAACAACAAACATAAATACGGCAGCCGCAATGAGCCTCACAACAAGCTTAGGCGTGATCCTCACCATAAAGCATTCCCCCCCGTTTCAGTACCGTATATCGCTGAGGCGCTCGCCTATGAGCCATGCGGATATTATGAGCGCAAGTACCGCGATCATCACTATCCTGCCTGCGCCGACATACAGCGGTTCGAGATACGACGGTGAAATGGAGCGGAACAGAACGATACAGAAAACAGGCATGGCCATTATTATCCTGTTATTGTATTTAGGCGCATTCAGCATGCGTTTTATATCCTGTTCCACATCGGATTTCATGCGCAGAGACGACGATACGTACCTTATAAGGCCCGCGAGATTGATGCCCGCCGGTATCCCCGCCCGCAGCACTTCGCCGAATGCCGTTATCTCGCTGTTCCCGCACTGTTTTGCAAACTCCGCGAATGCGCGCTCCGCAGGTATGTTGTTTCTCAGCATTCCGTATACCTTCTCAAGCTCTTTTCCTATGACCTTGTAGCTCTTACGATCCGCCGCCACGGTCTCTCTTACGGCATTTTCAATGGTGCTGCCGGAAGAAAGCGACATCGATATCTGTCTCAGCATTATATAGAATTCGGCCTCCACTCTTTCCCGGTGCACGGCACGCATGTATTTTCTCATTCTGAATATGAACACGGGCAGCCCGCATAGTGTCAGTATCACGGATATCTTACTGTTTTCAAAAAAAGAAAAGAAAACAAAATAAGCGGCCGCAGTATACAGCAGGGTATATAATACAGACAGATATCTCGTTTTGTTGTCAGAATATCCTCTCAAGCCTGATCTCACCGTTGTCACCTCCGCCAACCTCGGCTATTTCCTTAAGAACACGTCCCCTGTCATTTCTTTCAAGAAAAACTATGACATCCACTCCGGAAGCTATCATCCTCTTAATGGCCTCGCTTCCCACATGACCCTCCCAAAGAGCCATCGTTTCGAGACGCACGAGAGTGTCCGCGGCGGAATTTGCATGTATCGTAGACATTGAACCGCTGTGTCCCGTACACATGGCAGTAAGAAGATCGAGCGCGCTTTCATCCCTCACCTCTCCTATGATGAGCCTGTCCGGCCTCATACGAAGCGCCGTCTTTATAAGGGCCCGCATATTTATCTCGCCGCGTCCCTCCGTATTCGAATTCCTCGTTTCCAGTCTTACGGTATTTCTGTGCCGTATCATGAGCTCCGCCGAATCCTCTATGGTTATGATACGCTTATCCTTGGGGATATAGTCTGCCAGCATGTTCATAAAAGTCGTTTTGCCGGATGACGTTCCGCCTGATATTATTATGCTCCCGCCTCTTTCTACCGTGCGTATGATATATTCCGCCATATCTTCCGTCAGTGTCCCGTTTTTTATGAAATCGTCCATCGTGAATCTGCGGTGCGTAAATTTCCTTATCGTCACTATCGGACCGTTTATCGCAGCCGGATTGAGAACCACATTTATACGCGCGCCTCCCGAAAGCCTCGCGTCTACTATGGGATTGCTCTCGTTCACGGTCCTGTTAGCCCACGAGAGCATAGACTGTATGCTGTGAAACAGTTCCTCCTTGCTGCTGTATCTTTCCGCACATTCCGTCAGTGTACCGTCCCTTTCTATGAAAATACCGTCCGTGCCGTTTATCATTATCTCATTGACCGAATCGTCCTCTATGTAAGGCTGTATTATGCCTGTCCTTCTTCTGACATTGAAGACCTCGGTAATGAGTCCTTCCCTGTCTATGTCTTTCATGGGGACTCTGGCTTCCATTTCGTCCACGCATGAGCCTATGACGGCCCTCAGATCGGAGTCGCTGTATTCTCTTGTCATATCCATGCGCTGTCTGAGCCGCCTGTCAACTATTTCGGCCAGCTGTTTGCCGTCCATTCACACCCCTCCTTCTTCATCTTCGCGCCCGTAAAATATACATCTTTTTCAGGCGTAAAACAACAATTTTCGGGCGTCATTTCCCGATATTTCCCGTCGAATTTCGACTTTTTTCATTTTTGTGTGACCTTTTTCGTCGCGATCCGACCCCCGTGAAAATACATTTTTGTTGAAAAATTTTACAAAAAAAACAGGACCCGAGGGTTCCGCACCCGGAGGGTCCTGCCTGCCGTATACTGACATAATGCCGTCATATATCGTCAATCGTCATGTGTTTCATCGTAATCATCGTCGTCTGTCATATATTCGCGGCTCGAAACACGTTTCTTTGCGCGCTCGCTCTCGACCATATCCGACAGCTTCTCCTTTACCCAATCCGGGCTCTTTACAGACTTGATATCGAATTCGGGCGTTGTCTTGTCCGCGGAGCAGCAATGTATCGTGCCTACGCGCACGATCCTCTGGAAAAGCCCCTTCTTAAGCGTCACGTCCAGTATCCTGTAAAGGCGTACCTCCTCCTCTTTTGTAGAGAGGAATCCTGTTTTGACAATGAGCTTCTCTTCCGTGAGAAAATATTTTGTAAAAGACAGCGGCAGTCCGAAGATCGTCCTTTTGCGATCCTGCCATATATATTCCCGATAAACCTTTTTTGCCATCCGACTTACCTCCCGCTCAGATTCGATCCGTAAAACTCCCGTTCATTTTACCACATTTTTTATACGGTTTCCATACTTATGTAAAATGCCCCGCCTTGACTCGGAGCGCGGCCTGTAGTAAATTTTACACGTGAGAGGACTTGTTATGAATTTTGAGAAAAGATCGGACGGAATATATGAAAATACCGACGGAGGCGCGGCGCTCATAAAAAAATATGTGCACCCTTTGGTGCTGAAGAGCGCCTCGGGCTCATGTCTCACGGTCGGCAACAACATATGGCTCGCGCCGCTTGCCGGGATAACCGACCTTCCCTTCAGGCTATTATGCAAGCAGTGCGCCCGCATGGCGGGAGGCGGCGGGGACGATGCCCCGGGGCTCGTTTTCACGGAGATGATAAGCGCAAAAGGGCTCCATTACAAGGGAAACAACAGTATACTTCTCGCCGAAAGCGAGCCGGAAGAAAAGCCTGTCTCGATGCAGATATTCGGAAGCGAGCCGGATATAATGGCGGAAGGCGCGGCGATACTTGAGGAAGCGGGCGCAAACGCGATAGATATCAATATGGGCTGTCCCGTTCCGAAGATCACATCCAATTCGGAGGGCAGCGCGCTGCTCAGGGATCCCGTACTCATCGAGAAGATCGTATCCGCCGTTTCGGGCGCGGTACATATTCCCGTCACGGTCAAAATGCGGCGCGGATTTGAAGGTGAAAAAGAAACGTGCGTTGAAGCCGCTCTGGCGGCGGAGGCAGGCGGCGCGGCAGCGATCACTGTGCACGGAAGGTTCAGGGAGCAGTATTATTCCGGAAAATGCAGCAGGGACGCCGTTAAACGCGTTAAAGAGGCCGTGAAGATACCCGTGATAGGGAACGGCGACATAGCATCTTCACGGCAGGCTCTTGAAATGTTCGAATACACGGGCTGCGACGGCATAATGATAGGACGCGCGGCTCTTGGCAGGCCGTGGATATTTTACAGTCTCCTGAATGAGGATTTCCGCGCACCGGATCCGAATGAGATATACAGGATCATAAAGCTCCACATAGAGTACGCCTCGGAGCACATGGGCGAGGAGCGCGGCATGCGTGAAATGAGAAAGCACCTTGCATGGTACACAAAAGGTATGCCGAATGCCGCCGAAACTAGGAACAGGATATTCAAAGCGGCAACGGCAGAAGAAACGATAAATATAGCGCGCGAATGTATTTTACGGAACGTGTGACACGTTATCACACATTGAATCTGAACAGTGTGACGTCTCCGTCCTTCATGACATAATCCTTGCCCTCGGAGCGCACGAGTCCCTTTTCACGGGCCGCATTGTATGTGCCGCACTCAACGAGATCCGAAAATGATACGATCTCCGCACGTATGAAGCCGCGTTCGAAGTCCGAATGTATCGTTCCCGCCGCGGCCGGGGCTTTTGTACCGTTCTTTATGGGCCACGCTCTCACTTCCTTGGGCCCGGCGGTGAGGAAGCTTATGAGGCCGAGGGTGCTGTATCCCGCTTTAATGAGCTGTTCAAGTCCCGATTCTTCAACCCCGAGCTCCTTCAGGAATTCCGCGCGTTCTTCATCCGGAAGAGACGACATCTCCTCTTCCATTTTACTGCATACGGTTATGAGCTTGGCGTTTTCCGCTTCCGCGACCTCGGCGAGCTCGCGCACATAGGCGCAGGACATGGGATCGGCCGCGTCGTCCTCCGATATATTCGCGGCATATATCACCGGCTTGCCCGTTATCATGAAAAGTGTTGAAACGTATGCCTTTTCTTCATCGGTAAGCTCCATTGTCCTGACAGGCCTGAACGATTCGAGATGCTCTTTTATGCGCCCGAGCAGCTGCACCTCCGAGAGTATCTTTTTGTCGCCGCTCTTTGCCATTTTACCCGTGCGCTCTATACGGCGCTCTATGATCTCGAGATCGGAAAATATGAGCTCGAGATTTATCGTTTCGGCATCGCCTTTGGGAGAAACGGAATTTTCAACGCGTATTATATCATCATCGTCAAAGCAGCGCACGACATGTACGACGGCGTCCACCTCGCGTATGTGCGAAAGGAATTTGTTTCCGAGTCCCTCTCCCTTGCTCGCGCCTTTAACGAGTCCGGCTATGTCGACGAATTCTACCGTGGCCGGCGTATATTTTTCGGGGCTGTACATTTTCGCCAGCACATCAAGCCGGCTGTCGGGCACTGCCACGACTCCCACGTTGGGCTCTATGGTACAGAACGGATAGTTGGCGCTCTCCGCGCCCGCTTTTGTGAGTGCGTTAAAAAGTGTGCTCTTTCCGACGTTAGGCAATCCTATTATTCCAAGTTTCATATCTCAACCCTGCTTTCTCTGTATATGACGTTACATAAAATTACATTACTTTTACCACACAATAGACACATTTTAAAAGTAATATTATTTCCGCAACGATTATAGCATTTAATTTTGTATTTTGAAAGAATCATGTTATAATATGTTCGTATTGTTGGGCATTTTACCATGTAAACGATAAATTGAGGAGGATTGACATGTCACAGTTTGTAAAGACCAAGATTTTGGTGGTTGATGATGATGAACATATTTGCGAACTCATACGCCTTTATTTTGAAAAAGAGGGTTTTGCCGTAAATATAGCGAACGACGGAAATAAAGCGATTGAATCTTTCAAAAGTGCTACACCGGATGTTGTGATACTCGACATAATGCTTCCGGGCATGGATGGGTGGCAGGTATGCAGAGAAATAAGAAAATTGAGTCAGGTACCCATAATAATGCTCTCGGCCAAGGGTGAAACATTCGACAAGGTTCTCGGGCTCGAGCTCGGAGCGGACGACTACATGGTAAAGCCTTTCGAGACAAAGGAGCTGATAGCGAGAGTCAAGGCGATACTCCGCAGGACAAAGGTGGCGGAAACGGAGAATCATGAAGAGGTCGTTTTCCCGAATCTCGTTGTGAATAAGACGACATATACTGTCAAGCTCAACGGAGAGGAAGTACAGATGCCTCCCAAGGAGCTTGAGCTTTTGTTCTTCCTTTCGTCTAACCCGAATAAGGTATATACGAGAGATCAGCTTCTCGAATATATATGGGGCTATGATTTCTTCGGCGATTCAAGAACAGTGGACGTGCATATAAAGCGTCTGCGCGAGAAGATAGAAGACCCCAGACATAACTGGCAGATAAAGACGGTATGGGGGATCGGATATAAATTTGAAGTAAGACAGTAATATTTAATTCTGACTGACAAGGGGATAGGATATTATGTTATTTTCCGGCAAAGGGAAGCGCTTTATCGCATCCGTAAAGAAGCCTTCCATAATGAAGAAGTTCTGTGTGTGTATAATAACGGCGATAACGGCTTCTTCTCTCATAGCCGGGATCATCATGTATCACTATACGACGAATTATATGACTGAGTCCAAGACGCAGGACGTTGCGGATGCCGTATATGACGTGGAGAATCTGTATTCGCAGATGTATACGGCATACATCAACAACAGGAACGACAAGGGCGAATGGGTGTCGTCTGAGGGAGAGCAGGAGTACAAAAAGTATTATATAGGTCTGCTCGAGCGGCTTGAGCTTTATAACAGATTTCTCAATGTATACGGTTTCATAACCGACAGCGACGGTTCGATATTCCTGTCATATCCCCTCCTTCCGAATATGACGGGAATAAGTGAAACGTCGGGAAGAACGGATTTCATGAAATCCGATATAACCGATAAGCTGCTCCTGAAGAACGGAAAATACTATTTCAAAAAAGACGAGCAGTATTATACCGGCTCCGCCTCCGGATATACGGTGAACAACAGCGATTTCTACGGGCTGTATAAAGACGAAGCCGACAATTACCTCTCTGTCACAAAGACCATAGCTTATATCTACCCCGGTTCGGACAATCCGGGAAACAGAGGCACGATAACGCTTTCGATGCCCATACCGGAGATAACGAAAACGAGGAGCAATATAATAGGGTGCTTCCTCATCGCCACCGCCATATCCGTCGTCATAGAGCTCATAGCGCTGTTTCTCATCACAAAAGAAATAACAGATCCCATACGCGAGCTTGAAAATATGACAAAAGAAATGTCGGAGGGTAATTTTAATATTAAGATAGAGCACAGATCAAACGACGAAGTGGGAGCTCTCATAAAAAGCTATAACAACATGGCGGATGCCCTCAAGAGGCTCGATGTCATGCGGAATGATTTCATTGCCGGCATTTCACATGAGCTGAGAACGCCCATGACATCCATAGGAGGTTTTATAGACGGTATACTCGACGGCATAATACCTCCCGAGAAGCAGGAATATTATCTCAAAATAGTCAAAGACGAGATAACCAGGATGAACAGTCTCGTAAACGACCTGCTCAACATGGCGCGTCTTGAATCCGGCAAGGTGGAGCTTGACATGCTGCCCTGCAGACTCAATGAGCTCTTAAGCAATACGGCGCTCAAGCTGGAGCCTATCATAGACGCCAAGAATATTTCCGTTGAATTTGACTTCGCGGCTAAAAACTGCGATGTCCTCATTGATAAACCGTCCATAGAACGGGTAATAATAAATCTGATACAAAATGCGGTGAAATTCACGGATGCCGGCGGAAGGATAACGATCCGTACGGCACTTTGCGGCAGGGACAAGGATAAAGACAAGATCGAAATAACGGTAGAAGATACGGGTATCGGGATAGCGGAGGATGAGATCCCGTTCATATTCGAGAAATTTTACAAATCGGACAAATCGCGCGGGCTTGACAAAAAGGGTACCGGTCTGGGACTTGCGATAGCCAAGGAGATACTCATGGCTCACGGTCAGGATATACGAGTCGAGAGCACTCTCGGCGTCGGTTCGCGCTTTATATTTACATTACCTATATACAGAAAGGATTGATTGTATGTACTACGATGACGAAAGAGAAAACACTCAGGATGTTAACGAAAGCGGCGATCTTTATAATGCGGATGCAGATCCCGCGGACACCAATACGGATCCTTCGAACACCAATACTGATCCTGCGGATACGTATTACGGCGCTCAGACTCCGCCTCCCGATCCTTACGCGGGAATGAGCGAAAAGGATTACAAGGAAAACATAAAGCGCATGAAGAAGGAGTACAAGCAGTTCCAGAAAGACAAGAAGAATGCCGCGAAGGCAGACGCCATGTACGAAGCGTCTGCTCAGCAGCCGCGTAAAAAAGGCATAGGAGCGGGAACTGCCGTACTTCTGTCGGCGCTCACATCGTTCGTTATTTTTGTTGTCATATTCGGCCTCATAGCCTTCTTCCCTACTAAAAACAACAGCTTTCTGTCAAGCCTTTACAACGGATCGGGCTTTCAGAATAACGGGAGCAATGCCGGTGAAACGTCCGATCCCTCCGGAAATGATACTCAGCTGGGAGACCATACGATCTCAAAGGGCGATAACGTGACAATAAATATAGAGGGCGGAGCCAGCGGCTACGCGCAGGCAGTATACGCAAAAGCCGCCAACTCGGTCGTGGGAATAGCGGTATCGCAGATAAGCGGGAGCAAATGGAACAGCTATGAATCGGTAGTGGCGATGGGTTCCGGCATCATATATTCGGCTGACGGCGTGATAGTCACCAATTGCCATGTCGTTGAATATGCCATAGGTACGACGGAGAGCAAAATAAAATCCGATTTTACCATAAGAGTATATTTTAAGACCGATCTTTCGGAATGGGCGTACGCGACTAAAATAATTGGCTACGACGAGACCAACGACGTGGCCGTACTGAAGGTTGACGTATCAAACCTTCAGCCTATCGAATTCGCCGATTCGGACAATCTCACAACGGGTGAAACGGCTATAACGATAGGAAGCCCCGGAGGACTCACTTATATGAATTCCATAAGCGAAGGGATCCTGAGCGGACTCAACAGGACCGTGACTACCGACAACGCCGTGGTCTACGATCTCATACAGACAACGGCCGCCATAAACCCGGGCAACAGCGGAGGCGCACTGCTCAACAAGGAAGGCAATCTCATAGGGCTCTGCGTTATAAAGATCGTTTCAACCGAATATGAGGGAATGGGCTTTGCCATAAACTCGAACACCGTTAAAACGATAGTCGAATCCATACTCGAATACGGATACTACAATAAACCGCTTCTCGGCGTGACCGTGGATACGACATATACTCCCGAGGTAGCCGCAGATCAGGGCTGGAAAGCGGGCGCATATGTACAGGAAGTCTCTTCCGGTTCCGCGGCGGCAAATGCAGGCATAAAGGCCGAAGATGTCATAACAGGTATGAACGGCACTGAGATAACGACGTTTGCGGAGCTGCGCAGATTCCTTCTGAACTGCCGCCCCGGAGATGTCATTACGACCGAAGTATACAGACCGTCGTCAAACGAGACTCTTACCGTAGAGGTAACGCCGGATGCAACAGACCCAAGCTGAATTTCTTGACAGGGCGGCACAAAAAGTGCCGCCCATTGCAAAAGAGCTCGAGCGTCTGTACCCCGACGCCGAATGTTCGCTTACATATAAAACGCCTTTCCAGCTGCTCATAAGCACCCAGCTTGCGGCGCAGTGTACCGACGCCCGTGTAAATACAGTCACGCCGGCGCTCTTTGAGCGTTTCCCGGACGCCGCTGCCTTTGCGGCCGCGGATGTGTCCGAGATAGAAGAAATGATACGTTCGACCGGTTTTTTCAGGAACAAAGCGAAAAATATAAAGAGCTGCTCAAGGGATATATGCGAAAGATTCGGAGGAGAGCTGCCGGATACTATGGAAGAGCTCACATCGCTTGCGGGCGTGGGCCGTAAAACGGCAAATCTCGTGCTCGGGGATGCGTTTCACAAGCCTTCGTATGTGATAGACACACACGCTATACGGCTTCTGGGGCGCATGGGGCTCACGCAGAATACGGATCCCGCAGCAATCGAGCAGGATCTTCGCCGCATTCTCCCCCCTGATGAGGATAACCCCACAGAGAGCGGCAATTTCTGCCACCGTTTAGTCCTTCACGGAAGGGCCGTTTGTACGGCGAGAAAGCCGCGCTGCGGGGATTGCAGCCTCGCGAGACTCGGCTTATGCGATCACGCTCTCAATGAGCTCTGAAAACATTTTATCGAAGGCATATGTTTTCTCCCTGTACGGCACGCACAGGGAGACTATCGTTATTTCACCGTTTTTCTCGTAAAATCCCTGGGCCGCCGCCGTGTCGTTTACTATATATTCCCACTTCTTCCAGACTTGTCCGTTAATTTTTATATCTTCCTCTCTGAATCCGTACACATTGGCGCTCATATATTCCCTGCTTATCTTAAGATAATGCTCAAGGCTCTGATCCGTTTTCCATACCTGCACATAGCCGTACACACCGGCGTTTTCACCCTTGCCGCGGACATCGTAATGTTTCACTATCTCACTGCCGTTTTCGTATCTCAGATTCATTTCAAAATTGCGCACCGCGGCGGGCACGGTCATGCCGTAGGATCCGCTATCGCCGGAAGCCGCCGTTTCAACGTACATGCTCTTCGCATCCGGCCGCATGACGTCGGCGCAAAGCCATATGAGTACGGCCGATACCGCGAGTATCGCAATGCGTGAAATAAAATATCCGGTAAAAATATGTTTCATCATAAAACCCCTCCCGGGTAAAATTATTTACGCGCAGCAAGGGGTTTATACAGATAAGTTATTTATTAATTGAGTTTTTTGATCGCTCGGCGGTCAGTCGCCGTTTTCAAGGCCGTTCAGCAGGCCCGCCAATTCCGAATCGGGGCCGAGTATGACTGTCTTCTCTCCGTCGGAAAGTGATGCCTTCAGTGTTTCCAGAGAGCGCATGAATATGTAAAAATCCTGCTTATCTTTCGTGTTGAACGCGTCCGCGAGCATCTGTATATATTCCTTTTCGCCGTCCGCCACTATCTGCTCCGCCTCGGCCTCGGCATCCGAAACTATGATGTTCACATTTTTATCAACGTCGTTCATTATCTTCGTAGCCTCGGAGCTGCCCTCCGCGTGGTATTTTTCGGCGATCTGATTCCTGTCGGATATCATTCTCTGATATACGGCTTCTTCATTTTCAGACGGCAGATCGAACCGTTTTATCTTGACATCGGTCACCTCTATACCGTAATCCAACGTAGCGGATTTCACGCGTTCACACACCATGACATTCAGATCGCTTCTCCCGTCGTCCACGGAAGGAGTTATGATAGAATCCTGTGAGACCGTTCCTATTATGTTCTTGAGCGCGTTATACGTGGCCGCATCCAGTCTGTTCTGCGCTTCCGGTATGGTGCCTATCGTCTTGTAAAATGTCATGGGATCCGATATCCTCCATAAAATATAGCTGTCCACGCTCATTGCCTTTGAATCGCTCGTGAGCACATCCGAAGGCGCAAGGTCGTAAAGCTGTATGTTCTTTGGTAAATACCTGACCGAATCCACAAAAGGCACCTTAAAATGAAGTCCCGCGGACGACTTGACATCCTCTACCTTTGAGAACCGCACCACATAAGCATATTGGTCCTCTCCCACCGTATAGCACGCCGATGATGCGAGTATTATGAGTAATATGACAGCCGCAGCCGCTATTATGATCACCTTTTTGCTTTTCTTATTCTTGCTCATATGACACACCCCCTCTTAATTGCCGCTCTCCGGCACTGTCACCGTCTGAGTGTTTACTATATCCTCAAGAGGCAGGAGCTTTGTTATACCGTTCTCGTCCGTATTTATATAAAGCTTTACGCCGGGAAGTATCTCCTCTATCGCCTCGTAATACATTCTCTGTTTTGTTATGGAAGGATTCAGCTCATACATACTGTATATGGCATTGAACATGGCAAGCTGCTGCTTAGCCTCATTTATCCTGCTCTGCTTGAGATACTCGGCATTCTGTATGAGCTTATCGGCATTTGCCTCCGCCTCGGGTATCTTTGCATTCTCATAAGCCTTTGCTTCGTTCAGCGCCGTCTCTTTGCCCTGCTTTGCGGTCTCGACAGATTTAAAGGCCGCTATTACATCCTGCGTGGGCGCCTCCGCGTCCTGTATCTTTACGTCAATGAGAGTGAGTCCCACATCGTAATTATCAAGCTCCTCTGCTATCATCTCTTTGGCAACGGCCTGTATCTCGGATTTCTTGACTGTGAGCACATCGTCTACGTCGTAAGAGCTCACTACCGTTCTCACCTGGCTCTGCACGAGATTTTTAATGATCTCCTCCGGGCTTTCGGAAGCGTACAGATACTTTTCCGGGTTCACGACCCTGTATTCAATATAGAAATCTATATTTACTATGTTGAAATCTCCGGTTATCATTTTACTCTCATTGATGACGCTCACGTTCTCGCCCTGTTCATTGGGCATATATCCTATGTATATCTTCTGATAAACATTTACGTCAACCTTATTAGCCTTCTGTATGCCGAAGGGCGCTTTAAGGTGCATACCCGGTTCATCCACAACGCTCGTCACTTTGCCGAATGTGGTTATGACCGCATGCTGCTTATCGTTTACTGTATACCAGCACGTCGATGAGAGTATCGACAAAAATATCACTGTTATGACAGCAATGACGGAATACTTTATTATCTTCTTCTGTTTCGGCGTAATGTTCTTAAACGGGACATCTATAATAACGCCGCCATCTTTGTTGTATCTCATAAAAATACCTCACTTTCGCGGTACATTCTACCACAGTGAGGTATTTTTGTAAAAAGAAGTATTTGGTTACGGGGCAGCCCGATCAGATCGTTTTAAATTCGTACACATAATTCAGTCTGCCTATAGGCGCCGCATCTCCGTCTGTGTAAAATGAGAACTCATCTCCGAACACACAGGCATCCGCCCATTTGAACTCCAATGTGGCGGCTGTACCTTGAGAAAGTCCCAAAGCGCTGCACGGTATCGCTACCATCATCATTTTCTTGGATATCTTATAATCCACGCGCGCGACTTCACTCAAAGATCCGTCTTTTTCAAAGCGCTCGAGCACGGCCTTGTCCCCGGGGAGTGTGTGGTTGAGCACGAAATCATATCCCGAAGCCGGTGTTTCCGACAGCCCGTTCTTGATATAAAGGTTCATCCAGCATTCTCCGGAGGGCTCCGATATTGCCTTGTTAGTCTTAACAAAGAAATATACATAATCCTTGTCATTGCATACCTTGGCTTCAACTATATCATTGACTCCGCTCATGTTCTCGTACACTATGCCGCCGAAGCTTGACTGCTGCCTGACGGCTGTATCGCCCTTATAATCCCTGTATACGGCTCTTATATAATCCCACTGTCCGAACTCACCGGATATATCTATAGTGGAATCGTTGTCGTAAGCGGCAGTGCTCTCTATGCCTTTATACTGCCTGATATAATCTATCATCTGCATATAATAGTTGTCTCCGTAGCCTCCGCGCATAGGCTCCGCGTCACGGCTTGCCTCGATATTTGCGTTGTCTACGAATACTATTGTCTCTCTGCCTGAGGATGGCTGCCTCTGAGCGACCCATTCGTTCCAACCGGTGATAAATATCATATCCGGATCCTTTTTGAGAGCATATTCCCACTGAGACGCAAAGTTATATCCGTAAAGCACCGCATCAGTCTCCTTGCGTACTCCGCCGTAATCCGGGCTGTAGCTCCTTGTTCTGTCGTCTCCTCCGTACCATGCGGCGCTGCTCATCCTGACTGTGGAATTATGCTGCGCAATGGACACGTTCATGATCTTCTTTCCGTTATACTTGTATACAGAACTGTTTGAGAGAAGACGTCCGAATTCCATCCACGGGAAGCCGTCATTGTTCTTCGGAGCGTTGGGCCACTGGCTCTCTTTTATCCTGAAAAATGACTTGACCTCACTGCTGGCTTCACCCGATATGCCCACTATCATGGGCTTTCCTTCCCAGTTGAACCATATGTCCGAATATTCCGGATGCGCTTTGTAAACCTCATTATATATTACATTCATCGCTCCTCCGGAATTGGAATTCGTATAGAACGCCACCTTCGGCACATCCCAACCCTGATCGTAATAATTCTTCAGTATCTTCATGATGGCAAGAGCATTCGCCACATAAGTGTTGTTTCCTCCGCCGTTGTTCACTATCGAACCGCTCGAGGGCGTACCTGTTGAGTTCGTCGTATCGAATACTATAAAATCAACGCCCGCATCCGTGAGCATCTGTATGTGCTTTCTCATGACCCATTTGTCGCTTGAGACATAATATCCGAAGAGAGGCTCTCCCCAGAAATGAGCCGCGCCTACGGGGCCCCATCTGTTCGCATTTCTCAGAGCATCGCTGTACTGCTCGACTATCTTCGTATTGTCGTACAGGTCGAGTCCGTGAGCTCCGAGCCACAGGAAGTAAAATATACCCACATATTTCTCACTCTTTGCATCATTCAGGTTCACTCCCCCGCTGCTGAGGGTGGTTCTTCCCAGAGCATCCTTTGCCCCGTAAGAGGACAGATACGCATCCGCCTTATTGCTGTAATTGCCGATATTTATCACCGGAGCGGATGTCCTTACCGGTATATCCACGTCCCACCCCGCTATCATCTGTAAAACGAGCGTTGTATCAGTCATGTTTATTTTATTATCGGCATTCATGTCTCCCGCCGCTTTTTCGGCGAAGGTTATATCCCAATCTGCCATATACTGCAGAAGCATTCCGCAGTCCGCAGTATTGACGGTGCCGTCTCCGTTCACATCTCCCGATATGTAGTTCTGTACGTATACGTCACCGGTGCCGCCCTCCGCCGCCATGCCGGCAGTGGGTCTTGTGTATAATGAAAATATGCATGTGAGCGAAATACACATAAACAACACGGCACACATAAACTTTTTCATACAAATCACCTCTCTGTTTCAATTCTATCATAAAAGCACTCTGCGTTCAATACAAGCTTCCCGTAAAACATTCCCGCTCCGGTTCACAGTCCGTAGTTTAATATGATGTCGTACATTTCACGGCAGGAGTTTACGCTGAAGGACGCATTCTGAGCCTTCAGCTTATCCTTGTCGCCGTATCCGTACATGACGGCGCACGTATGCATGCCCGCCGCCTTTCCCGCCTGTATGTCAGTATATGAATCACCGACCATAACGGCGTCTTCGGCGCTCACTCCCATAGCGTCAAGACACACGAGGAGTCCCTCCGGGTCCGGTTTCATGCATTTTACCGATTCGGGGCCGACTATACGTGTAAAATATCCTTCTACCCCGAGCTTTGCCACTATGAGTTTTGTGACGACTTCGGGTTTGTTCGTGACTATACACATGCCCACGCCGTTTTCAGACAGCCCGGCGGCCATCTCTTTAAAACCGTCGTAAAGACACGTCCGGTCGCAGGGGTGAGCCTCATAATACGCTTTATACCACGAAAGTGCCTCGGCAAGCCTATCCTCCGGCAGCGCAGACAATGTGTTGTCAATAAGGTATTTCGCTCCGTGGCCTACGAACGACATTATAACGTCGTGTCCGAGGAGCGGCTGCCCGTACTGCTCCTGAGTCGCCCTCACGGAAGCGACTATATCGCGTCCCGTATCGGCCACAACGCCGTCAAAATCAAATATCACCGCTTTTATCTTACTCGTATGCATGATCATCAAAACATCTTCTTTTTGTATAGTATCCACGCCACAATGACGCATATTATCACAGACGCGCCGCATATTATGTAAAATGCGCCGCTCACGGCCTGAAGCGGCTGCTCCACATTCATGCCGAAGAATCCGGATATTATGGAAGGTATCGCCATCACTAACGTGATAGACGCCAGCAGCTTCATTACGATATTCTGATTGTTCGATATTATGGATGCGAACGCGTCCATAGTGCCGCTCAAAATATTGCTGTATATATTGGCCATTTCTATGGCCTGTTTATTCTCGATTATTACATCCTCGAGAAGATCCTCGTCATCGGGATATTTACGTATGCTCAGATTGTCATAACTGTACTTGAGCAGCTTCTCGAGCACTGTCTCGTTCGACTTGAGCGACGTAGAAAAGAATACGAGCGACTTCTCCAGTGAAAGGAGCATTATGAGCTCTTTGTTCTTCATCGATCTGTGGAGGTCGTTCTCTATGTTGTTGCTTATCTTGTCTATCTGGCGCAGATATTGCAGATAATACGTTGCATTCCTGTACATCAGCTGCAGCAAGAAGCGGTTCTTCTTGTATGTAGCGAATGTTTTGACTCTGTTATCCAAAAAATCCTTAATCAGCTGGCTTTTCTTAAGACAGACGGTGATTACGCATTCTTTGCATACAACAATGCCCATAGGCATTGTAGAATACATAAAGCTGTATGAGCTTTCCGATCTGGGTTCTACGACAGGTATGTCCGTAAGCACAAGTGTGCAGCCGTCCTCCGACTCTATCCTCGGTCTTTCCTCTTCATCAAGGGCGGCCGTTATGAAGTCTCTCTCGGCTCCCGAAAATTCGATTATACGCTCTGTTTCTTCGGGTGTGGGGTCGAGCACGTTTATCCAGCACCCTTCCTTCGGCTCGTTGAGCACTGTGAGTTTACCCTCACAATCGGTTAAAAAGATCTCATACATTTTATCTCCCGTCCTTCCAAAGTCTTTCTATGTTGTAATACTCTCTGTCCGATTCCTGGAAAATATGCACCACTACATCGATATAATCAAGGAGTATCCAGCTCGCCGTGTCGTAGCCTTCGATATGTGCGCAGGCAAGTCCGCGCTCTTTGAGCTTTTCGATGACCTCGTCTGCGATGCCCCTTAAATGGGTTGACGATGTGCCGCTGCATATTATAAAGTAATCGGTAACATTACTCAGCTTTTCCGTGTGTATGACCTCGATATTCTTGGCCTTTCTGCCGTCCAGCACACTTACGACATACTCCATGAGTTTTCTGCTCTCATCGTGATCCATCATTCACGCCTCCTTTGATACTCCGGATATCCTGCTCATTATCCAATTTCTGGTGCGCACACCTTCGGTACATACCCTTGCGCCCTTTTTACCCATATTGTACAGTATGACGCGGTCGCATTCCTCGAGTATCGCGCGTTCAAGGGATCCGCATGCGATCTCGCGTCTTACCGCATCGTACATTTCACCGTGCCTGCCCGGCTCCGTGTAATCCGCCACAAAAAGTATCTGCGCGGTGAGACCCATTTCCGGGCGGCCTGTAATATGGCAGTCTATTGCCTCAAGTATTTCGGGATCGGTGATCCCGTATCGCTCAGATGCAAGTATAACACCCGCTTTTGCGTGGAGCAATACCTCTTTTGCATCATAATCCGCGGTTCCCGTACCGGAAAGGCCGAGCCATTTGTACTGCTGCGTATTGAGCTCCTTTCCGCAGTCGTGGAGGAGTCCCGCCAGCCGGCACTTTTCGGCATTGCCGCCGAATAAGTGCGCAAGCCTTACGCATTCGTTCATAACACCTACTGTATGTTCAAAGCGTTTGGCGCTCATGAGCGTTCTGACATCCGCGAATATTTCACCGAAATCCGGCGTATGCTGTTTATACAGCCCGTTTTCTTCTATATATTTCCCGACGCCTTCGGGTACGAGGCGCGATATATCCTCTCCCGCGCGCACCGCTTTTCTGACGTCGGTAGATGAAATATCCACTTCCGGTATGTCTGCGATCTCCACCTGTGCGCCCGCCTCTTCTGCCGCTTTAACGTACGCGTAAAATTCGTCGTCGCCGCTTCCCGGCCGTTTCATGGCCGCAAATATGCACATTTTGAATACGTCATCACTTTTGTACCATTTCACTATGTCGCGGAGCGTATCGGCTCCCACTATCATATACAGTATCTCGCTGTCTCCGTATTCGGCTCTCAGCTCTTTCAGCGTGTCATATGTATACGTTGTACCCTCACGTTCGCATTCCATGCGGCTCACATACATATTTTTCATGCCGGAAACGGCCGCCTCGAGCATTGCCGTTCTGTCCCGCGCCGGAGTTATCCTTCTTATTATCTTGTGCGGAGGGTCCCCGGTCGGTATAAATATAATGCGGTCAAGAGAAAATCTTTTCATTATCTCCTCAGCGCATTTTATGTGACCGACATGAACGGGGTCGAACGTACCCCCGAATATTCCCGTACGCATATTTGCCACCTCTTTAAAATGTAAAAAATTCCCGTGCTGAGCTTCGGCACGGGATACAGATCTGCAAGTATATCGCCTTATAAATGCGGCGCTTTCTTGTCCATTGCTTTTCCGTAGCTGTACCACGAATTGCGCAGCTTGTGACGGAGATCAACATCGAATACCCACTCTATAGCCTCATAAAGCTGCTGTCTCATATTAAGATATACTACTCTGTCGAAACCGTCCTGCTCCAGAAGAGCCTCCATCTCATCCAGCCATCTCAGCACACGGTCTATGCCGGCGGCCTTCGGATCAACCTTCTTGCGCAGATGCACTACAACGAGCTTAACAGATTTCTTCTGTATCTCGGCATCTGTGTAAATTTTCTTCTTTCTTTCCCGTTCCGGATTTACGGCTCTGCCAACACCGTCACCCGCACCATGAGAATCCATGGCTGATACCTCCGTTCTGTATAAATACTCATATTTTTTGAGTGACTTCAGTATACCACTTGAGGATATTAAAATCAATGTTAAATATTATTGAATAATAAAATAACGCCGGGCAGCCTTCGATGCGGAGCCGCCCGGTGTCTTTTGCACAGTCACTTATGCGTCTTATTCTTTCTTTTTCCTGACAGCTTCTATCATTGCGGGTATTACCTCCATGACGTCGCCCACTATGCGATAATCCGCCACCTTAAATATGGGCGCATTGGGGTCGTTGTTTATGGCCACTATCGTGTCGGAGCCCGACATTCCCACAAGGTGCTGGAGAGCGCCGGAAATACCGCACGCTATATATACCTTGGGAGCTACCGTTTTACCGGTCTGTCCTACCTGATATGCCTGCGGGAGCCACCCCGAGTCAACAGCGGCGCGCGATGCGGCTACCGAGCCTCCCAAAAGGCCTGCGAGCTCACGCAGCATTGCGAAATTCTCGGGCTTCTTCATGCCGCGTCCGCCGGATACTATGATCTCAGCCTCCTCGAGATTTATGCGCTCAGTGACTTCTTTAACTCTTTCTGTGATCTCCGTACGTATGTTTTCGGGCGCGATGTGGATGTCCTCTCTTATTATCTCACCCTTACGGCTTTCGTCGGGAGCGGCCTTCTTAAATGTTCCCGGGCGCACCGTGGACATCTGAGGACGGTTATCCGGGCAGACTATCGTCGCCATGAGATTGCCTCCGAATGCGGGACGTGTGGACAAGAGATTGCCCGTTTCTTCATCGATATCAAGACCCGTACAGTCGGCAGTAAGTCCCGTAGCCAGCTTGCAGGCAACGCGCGGTCCCAGATCCCTTCCGTTCCTTGTCGCCCCTATGAGCACTATATCGGGACGGTACTTGTTTATTAAAGTATATAAAGCATATGCGGAAGCGTCGGAATTGTATATGCCGTATTCGGCGCCCTCTACGAGGATCGCGGCGTCAGCGCCGTAGGATATGGCTTTCTGCGCTACGGATCCTACATTGTCGCCCAATATCACCGCTGCGAGCCGAACGCCGAGCTTATCCGCGAGCATCCTTCCGGGTGTGAGCAGCTCATAGCCCACGCTCTTGGCCGTTCCCTCTTCAGTCTCTATGTAAACCCAAAGATCTTTAGTCTGCATTGTAAAATCCTCCTTATTTCAGTACGCCGTCATTGTACAGAAGCTCGACTATCATATTGCCTGCGACAGCTCCTTCAACATCCGAAATGGTCTGTCCGTTCTTCTGTATTTCCGCGGTATAGGTGGACTTTACCTTGGTAGGCGATCCTTTAAGTCCTCTGCGGCCTTCGTCTACGATGACATCTTCCGATGTGAGAGTGGGTATAACGGCCTTCCTCGCCGCCATTTTACTCTTGATGGACGGATAACGAGGCTCATACGGCGTCTTCTCGACCGTGATCACCGCCGGGAATCTTGCCGTCACTATGTCATAGCCTTCATCGTTTTCGCGTCTTACTTTGATCGCTCCGTCGCATACTTCGGATTCGAACGCATATGTAATGAGAGGACGGCTCAGCTGTTCTGAAAGCTCCGGCCCTACTTGCCCGGTATCGCCGTCTATGGCCTGTTTTCCGCAGAATATGAGATCGAACGGCGCTCCGTTCCTCTCTTCAAGGAGCTTTATTGCCGTTGCTATGATGCAGCTCGTGGCCAGCGTATCCGATCCGCCGAACACACGGTCGCTTACGAGAAAAGCTTCGTCTGCGCCTACCGATATGCACTCTTTAAGCGCATCCTTGGCCATTTCCGGGCCCATGGACAGCGCGGTGATCTTACCGCCCGTTTTATCCTTAATACGTGCGGCCATTTCAAGCGCGTAGCCGTCATAAGGATTGACTATCGACGGAACGCCCGCGCGTATGAGAGTATGCTTGACCGGGTCGATCTTGATCGAGGTCGTGTCGGGAACCTGCTTTATACAAACGAGAATATTCATTGATCCGTTCTGCTCCTTACTTGTATTTTTTCATGAGGCAGCCGGCAATAACGCCTCTCTGGATCTGGTTGGTGCCTTCGTATATCTGAAGTATCTTGGCATCGCGCACGAGCTTCTCCAGCGGATAGTCCTTCATGTATCCGTATCCTCCGAGAACCTGAAGTCCGTCGATGGCGCACTTCATTGCCGTATCGGAGCCTTTTGTCTTTGCTATCGCGGATTCCATCTTATAAGGAAGTCCGGCGTCGATCAGCTCGCCGGCATACAGATACGCCTGTCTCGAGCATTCTATTTCTATCGCCATATCGGCGAGTATATGCTGGACTGCCTGGAAATTCGCCACGGGCTGCCCGAACTGTACGCGCTGCTTTGCATACTTCGTGGCTTCTTCGAGCGCTCTCTGGGCGATACCCACTCCGAAGGCGCCTACGCCGGCTCTTGAATGATCGAGTGTGTCCATTATGATCTTGAATCCGCGGTTTTTCTTTCCGAGCATGTGATCCTTCGGTACGCGCACGTGGTCGAAAATGACCTCCGCAGTGTTTGAAAGGCGCATGCCCATCTTATCCTCTTCCTTGCCTATGGACACACCTTCGCGGTCGCGCTCTACTATGAACGCGGACAGACCGAGAACGCCCTTCCCCGGCTCGGTCACGGCCAGAACGGTATATATCCCGGCCAGCCCGCCGTTTGAAATGAAGCACTTCGTGCCGTTTATTATATAATCATCGCCGTCTGCCACCGCCGTTGTCTGTACGCCGCCCGCGTCGGAACCGGCGTTAGGCTCGGTAAGACAGAACGCCGCGTATTTCTTCTCGGCAAGCGTGTCGAACCACAGCTTCTTCTGCTCATCATTTCCGCCTATAAGGACAGGATATGTGGCAAGACAGTTTCCGAACAAGGTCGTGGCGATTCCCAGATCGCCTCTTGCTATTTCTTCGGAGAGCACAAGGAAAGCCACATTGGAGAGTCCGGCTCCGCCGTATTCCTCGGGCTGACAGAGGCAGCCGAGCTCCATTTCGTTTATCGCCCTGTCTAAGATCTCAGCCGGAAATTCATTGTTCTTCTCATACTCCGGAGCTTTGGGAATTATCTCATTATCCACAAATTCACGCACCATATCGCGCAATTCTAATGTCTCTTCATCAAGAATCATATTATTCGTCCTTTCATTTATAACCTTTCATCTATAACACTGAGGCATGCCGTTCATATGACCGGCCCGAACATTTATACCGCTTTAGTATGGCATTTTCACCCGGCTTTGTCAAGGGCGTAAGATAAATACCGATCATGTCGTATTGACTGCGGAACAGGAACGGACTGCCGAACTTGCTTTTTCGTGCAGATACTGGCACGCAGAGCTTGCTTTTTCGTGATCGGCGTCTTATAAAGAAGATCATATTGAAATGTTCCCCATGGACTTTGAAGAATTCCTTTGGGCGTTGGGGGGATGAAGCAACTGTTCCGATCATGAGGAAGTGCTTTGAATCAAGGCAGCCTCTCGGTCAAGCTCTGCACCGTAAGATCATGAATGACTTTCGTCAATACAATATATGTTGGTAGGCTGCATGCCGCAATCTGTCCTTGCATATATAAACGGTAAAAACTTTGAGGCTTCCGATGAAGCCAAAAGGCGGATCCTGAGATTATATCGTGAAGATGTTTCCAAGTTTGCCGGCGGCTATGAAGAAAAGGTCTACGCGGTCTTCGACGGGATACCGGGGCAGCTTTCCAAGAAGGAAAAGAAATACACGCTGTCCTCCCTTAACAAAAATGCCCGTTTCAGGTCTTATGAGGATTCCTTCATCCGGCTTAACGAAGCGATGGTGATCAACAGCTGCTTTAATTCCACCGACCCGAATGTAGGCCTCGCACTCAGCGCGGATCATGCTACTCTGAAGTGTTATATGGCTGATACGGGATTGCTCGTTACGCATACATTTGCAGATAAGGCTTTTACCGGCAATGAACTATACAGAGCGATCTTACGTCGCCGAGGGACACACCCGCATGAGTGAGCTCGCCTCTAAGATAGGAATGGAGAGCAGCACCTGCTCGAAATATATCAGCGTGCTCCTGAGCCTCGGGATCCTCGGCAAGGTGACGCCCGTCACAGAGAAGCCGGGCAGAAAGACGGTATACAAGATAAGTGATCCGTTCTTCACCTTCTGGTATCGTTTTGTTCCGCGTAATATCACGGCGATCGCCTCCGGCAGGATGGAAAGCATATTTGATCGGTCGGTGATCTCACAGCTGCCCGATTATATGGGACTGATATTTGAGAAAATGTGCAGGGAATATCTGCTCTTTTACGATGAAGCTCTCGACATTCAGATCGTCGATATCGGAGAATGGTGGGGTACGGATGATACGGAAAAGAAACAGGTGCAGATCGATATCGTCGGAACAACACCCGTGAAAAATGAATTTCTGATAGGCTCCTGTAAATTCCGGAACGAAAAGGTCGGATACGATGAGTTGGAGCTTTTAAGGCGCTATGCTGAAATCTTCGCACGAGGCGGTAAATTCAGGTATATTATATTCTCGAAGACAGGCTTCACCGATACGCTGCTTGACGCGGGTAGGAAAGGCGAGGTGCTGCTCGTCACACTTTCCGAGATGTATAAAAAATAGCAGCTCATTTTACCGCTCTCATTCTTCGCCGGATAAATCCGGATGACCGTCAGGATGCGGTCAACCAATCGGCTATATCGACGATCTTCACGCCTTCGTACTGATACTCAGGGTTCCCGGTGCGTGCGATCACCGTTTTGGGATACGCATCGTTGATCCTTAGTAACGGAGTGACCTCCCGTTCAAATGTTCTTTCATCAGCGATGTTATCCGATACCTGAATGTATATTTTTTCGCTCCGCTTAACGGCAACAAAGTCGATCTCTGTTTTGTACAGGACGCCGACATATACCTCATAGCCTCTGCGCAGCAGTTCCATGGCAACAATGTTCTCAAGCACTCTGCCATAGTCCATATTTTTTGTGCCCAGCTTCGCGTAACGGAAGGCGTGGTCGCTCAGATAATATTTATCGTTGGACGCAAGGTATTTTTTTCCCTTAATGTCGTATCTGCGAACTTTATAGAAAGCATAGGCATTGCAAAGATACTGCATATACGAGCCTACGGTCGTATGATGTATCGTTTCCCGGGCTCCGCTCAATGCAGCGGCGATATTTCTCGCGGAAGAAAGATTCGATATATTGTCCATTAAGAAATCTACCATTCTCTCCATTAACTGCGGATTGCGTATGTTATATTTCATGCGTATATCACGAACGATCAATGTATCAAATACCTCAGCTATATAATCATATTTTGCTTCACGGTCTTTATATAGATATGAGCCCGCCATGCCGCCTTCAAGCATATAACTGTCAAAAGCAGCATATCTGTCCGTATGACCAAAATACTGCAGATACTCACTGAAGGAAAAAGGATATACTTTGATCTCAAATGTTCTTCCCGTAAACAGAGTCGCAAGATCAGAGCTGAGAAGGAACGCATTTGAACCGGTGATGTAGATATCATACTTTTCAGCTGCGTGCAGGCCGTTTACGGCTTTTTCAAAGTCAGTGCACATCTGCACCTCATCTATGAATACAAAGTTTACTTTACCTTTAACGTATTGCGAATTGATATGATCGTATAAAGGGCGATACTTCAGCAGATGATCATATTCCGGAAGATTGAAATTGATATGAATGATATTGCTGTTCGGTATGTTTTTTTCAATATATTCCATAAAAGCTTCGAGCAGTTTGGATTTGCCGCAGCGCCGAACGCCGGTGATCACTTTAATATCAGGTGTGCCCATGGCATTGATCATTTTATTTAAGTATTGATCTCTTTCGATCAGTTTCATGAAAATCGCCTCGCACCGGTAATATACCACGGCTGTACGCCAAAATCAAGATTTTTTCAAAAACGGCCAACAGCGCGTGACTGATATTCTCTCGACTTTATTTTACATTTTGTTTTGTACTGTGGCTAAAGATGAGGCTTGATCATCCGGCATCGGAAGATCAAACGAAATATAACGGAGGATACGGAAAATGTCTGTAACGAAATTAGCACCGGTAAGTCTTACCATGTTTTACGGGGCAAGCCGGAACTTTGCCAACGCATTCAGCATAACCGATCACACCGGCGTGTGAAGACAGCGATGCCGGCACATATGTATAGGCGAAACCTCTTTTATGAAATATACGCGCTCCCAGGACGGCAGCGGCATCTGCATCGAGATCAACACATGCAACGGCTATTTTGATTACTGCTTTATGCAGGAATTTGAGGACGATATAAGCCAAAAGGTGATCTTATGAATTACATTTCACGTGCGTTGGAGAAAAAATCACAGAGGTAAGCCGCGAATACAGTTGTCTTCCGCTGCTCGGGCGGAGACGGGTCGGAAAATCCACAATGCTTGATCACTTGATGGCGGAGACTGCGCATCAGAAGGTGACACCGGATGATATGAATATTTATGCAGCCGGACCGCTGCTGCTCACAGCGGTCCGATCGCCTGCGATATTACTTAATAGGTGCGCCGCCTTTTCTGAAGTACGAATACCACCGCGGAAGCCGCGATCATGAGCAGCATGCCCGCTCCCATTATCATCCGCATTCCGATGTCTTTACTCACGCTGCCGGTGAAAGGCAGTGCAATCGGTCCGGCGTTGTTGAAGAGCAGATACACCGCTTTGTTATCATTCGTAACGGTCCCGCTCACGCTGTTGTCCTTACGCTCGATTTTGAGGAAATTGCCGTCACTGCCGGGTCTATCTCCTGAATTATCCGCAACGTGTTCGAGATAATATCCGGCCGTATCGGATTCCGCAACATTATACGCCGTATTGTACGGAATGCCGTCTATCACGACTTTTTCGCCATGCTTCAGAGTAAAGGTATATGTCAGGGCGGTTATTCTTCCACTGACATCTTTGGTCTCGTCACATTTTAAATCAAAGGATTCCGTTTTGTCGCCGTTTTTGCCGTACTTGACGATGTTGATATCTTCTTTTATCAGCTCCGTTTCATTCGTCGGCGTCAGCGTTACCTTGAATGTAAACTGCTCGGTTACTTCCTCTCGGTTATCGTCATGTATGTATTTTTCTACCGTAAGGGTACCGCTGTTCAACAGGTTTACAAAATCGGCACGGTTTTTAGTAAGTGTAGTCGGCTGAGTCTCGGTCGGGGTTCCCTGCGAGCGAGCTATTTCACCGCTCTTCTCGACAACGCCTCCTTCGGCCGGGTATTTTTTGACCGCCGTCTCGCTAAAGGTATACTTTTGACCGTTGAGCATACCGTAGAATACTGCGGCTTCGTTGGCCTTGAGCTTGACGGAATATTTTCCGTCGGCAGGCGTGATGGGTTGCAGCATTTGCTCTCCCGATAGAAATTTTTGATACTCGCCCAGTGACGGAGCGGCGGCGGGCATATTATGGGTTGCGCCCTTGGTATCTTCCCATGTGAGACTGCTCGTGAGGGTAACGCCGGTGTCGGTGTAGGTTTTGGTGCCCTTCCACATATACAGCGTCGTGTCGGCGGGAAGTATGTTGTCGCCTGTGGGAGAAAGGGTAAGTGTAAATTCAAACTCCCGCTCTATGGGGGTGTCTACTCTGTTGCCCGAGGCATCGTGTATTTCCTTGGTGAGCATCAGCAGCTCCGGGTCGACAGTGTTGATGTAGTTTACCTGCTCCTCGTTAAAGCCCGTGTCCCCGGAGACGGAGTTCGCGTCGGTATATTTCGGGCTTGATTCCTGCTGAATCTGTTCTATCTCCTTTAGCGTGTAGCCGTTTGCCTTCTGGTCTTCGGTGAGCTTCTCCGTGAAACGGTAGTCGGTATTTTCGTCCAGACCTGTCAGCAGAAGACCCTCGCCGTGATTCAGCGTGAACTCGGCGGTGCCGGCAGCCATCGCATCCAACTCATCCGAACTCAAACCGCTTGGGCGATAGTAGAGGTCATCCTGTTTCAGCTCAGATCCCACTTTTCCGGGGCCGCCGTCCTTGTCCGGATCGTTTGCGTTATACCCGAAGTTCAGCTCCGCGGTCAAGTACTGTGTGCGGGTCTTGTACGGGGAGGCAAAGTTCGTTGCACTGGTCCTTTCCGCAGGCCTGCGGATGACGAAAGTGTGAAAAGTCAGATCTTTATGGTCACCGCTATCATGTTCAATTGTATGCTCGCTGTGCGTCCAGGTGCCGCCGGAAACTGCCTCGAGCGCCATCGTAGCGATCCCGCCCGGTTCTCCGGGATCACCCATCAGAATGTCGCCGGCCTCCGCGGTGTCGACCTCGCTCTTGGGGATCAGTTCCGCAGCCTGTGTCCAATAGGTTCTGGTGCCTGCAGGTCGCTTGCCCTCGTCCGCCGGGCGGTAGCTGTCTGTATTGCCCACACCGGGCTCTGTGCCCGTGATCTCGTGCTGACCCTCTTTGACAAATGTAGTCGTGCCGTTTTTATCAAGGCCTGTGAACTGCGTGGAATCCGCGCCTTTGTAATCTTTGTTCTGATACAGCCTGTGGACGTGTGCGCTTTCGGTATTTTCCGCACCGTTGGACGGCAGATACATATAATAGAGGTTCTCGTTCCCCGTGCCGATCACATCGGTCGATACCTTCTGCTCTTCGTCCGCAGCGCCGCCATCAACCGTGGGCAGTATGCCGTCCTCGTCCGCATAATAATACGCGGCGGTTGTTTCGTCCCACAAGACCTGCTTGGCGACATCGACGCTGCCTCCTTCCAGAGTACTGGAGGCTTTTTCCAGAACGAACAGAGCGCGGGTGCTGTTGTTGGTCTGCACCAGATCGCTGTTATCGGTCAGCACGTCGATATAGGCCAGCTCGCGCTCCCAGCTGCCGCTGTACTCATTGTATTCCGTGAGCACGGCGGAACGTGTGCCGGAGACGCCCTGCACATATATCTGGAAGTTGAATTCTTCCGCTTTCTGCTCGTCGGTCAGTCTAAATCCATCGGGGCTCTTGAGCCGCTTTGTCACATGCAGCATTTCGTTCGCGATCTCCAGACGGCCGTTGTTTCCAAGGTAGTTGTTTATGATGACGTTGTTATCCGTGCCGGAGTTATCGGAGATCGTGGGCAGGTAGTAGGTGTTTGACGTCTTGGTGTTGTTATCGTCATAGTACCCGGTTTCGGCGTTGTACACATCACCCTTGTACTGCAGGTTGTTTGACATATCGCCGGAGCGGATGCCGCCGGGACGGGTGGCTACCGCAAACCCGAAGTAATCATTAAAATTCTCTTTGGTCAGCTTCGAGATATCCGCGCCGTCTGTTCCCGCATTATTTAACGCCTGCTGCAGCGCGGCGCGTACCTGCGGGTTTGCCTGCATCTCGGTCCAGTATGCGAGCTGCTGATCAAGCGCTCCGACAGTCTCCTGATTATCCGGCCCTTTGTCCTTGTTCGGATCATAATTGGGGTTTGGCACCTGCATAACATTATTCAGACCGATAGACTCGAGGTATTCTTTCAATGTTATAGGGGTGGAATCGGTATACGTCAGCTTTTCCCACGTCGGCTCGCCGCGGGTGCGGTCGCCCGTGTCGGACTTTGAGACGTAGGCAAATTCCACATTCAGCTTGTCGTTTGTGTCCGTCCAACAGAGCATGTCGCCGTTGGTAATATTTGACGAAGCGTAGCCGGAGCCGAATTCGCTTCCCTTTCGGGCAAGCGCGTACTGTATCATATGACCTGCCTGAGTGCCGGGAACCTCTTCGCCGGCGTTATTTTTACCGATAATATCGGGGTATGGCACGTAGAACTCAAGCAGGATGAAATAGTAGTCATCCGAGCTGAAGGAATGGGAATCTTCCGTGTATCCGCCGCCCTCATCGTCGGGAAGCGAGGTCACGTGATCCAGCAGGTCCTCCTCCGAGAAGATGATGCCGCCGTCCACATATTCATATCTGATTCCGTGACTGTCGATGATGTACTGCGTTTTTCCGTCAGCGCTCGTCGTCACTTCTTTCTGTGCATTTTCAAATTCTTTCGCGGTCGTATATACGCCCATAAACTGACCGCCGCGCCAGCTCGCGCCGCCGGTGCTGCCGTCTTCCCACTCTGTTTCACTGTTGCCGTGGCCGGCACTGCCGTCCCATACGAAGCCCGAACTTTTCATATCGACAGGGCCGGTGTACCCGGTGCCGGTTGTGCTGACACGGTAAGCGTGGGCATAGAGCGGCAGGGGCTTCTGGAATACATAATAACGGTTGTCTATACCGGGCGAGAATGTCACGGTCGGGTCGCCGCGTGTCCGCGAGACGTTGTCCGTGGCGTAGCCGCTGTAGCGAGTCTCGGAATAGTAGTTTGAAATGAACCACACGTGATTCTCCGCGTCGGTGTGGCTTTGCAGGTACTCGGGCGAGATGGCGTTAAAGTCCACTCCTGTCTGCTTGCCGTTCTCGTCCCGGAGAATCAGGTCATCCTCCAGACCTACGGCGTAGAACAGTCTGAACGGGGTCGACTGGTAGCAGAAGTTCTCATACATCTCCTGCGTGACCTGTGTTTTTGTCATTTCCCCGTCTTTCTCCGCCATGATAAACGTACCGGGCTTGTGGTCGGCGCCGAGGTTCGTCTCATAGGACAGTACGCCGTCGGGGCCCAAGGTGATCGTGGCAAGCTCCGTGGGTATCGCCGCGACCGGAATGTTCACATACAGCGAGCGGTCATAGCCGCCGTTCGGCGTGAACGCGCCGTCGGTGTCGGTATAGTCGCCTGTGTCCTCCACCCATACGCGGATATCGGAGAGACGGTAAATACCGGGGTATTCCGTCACATCGATTCCCGGAAGATCCTCGATCCTATCCGGGTATTTATTTTTTTCGGCAAAATACTGCTCCCAGGCAGTCGTGAATTTCTCGGGGACACCCTCACCGTAAATCGGGTTGCGTTTCAGCTCGTTGCGGTCTTTCTGCGAGCCCGCGAAGCGGTATATGGTGTACTTCGTGTTCATCACCTGCGGCGAGAGATTCTGCGGCAGGCCGTTTGCGGGAGCGTCTACGATCGGGACGAACTGAACCAACGTCGAGAAGTTCAAACGGTAGACCCAACCGTCCGCGCGCGCCTCGTTGGCGCTTGTATATAATCCTCCGGTGTCATCCTTATTGTTTTTATACTTTGGAAAAGAGCCCGCGTCGTCGCTTCCTGTATCGACAGCTTTCACCGCCTTTTCAGGGTCGTCGCCCAAATACCACCCTATCGGGAAGGGATCCTGACCGTGTGTTCCTTCTGAATGCGTCCGCATATACTTATCATTCCACTGGTAGTCGTATACGCCGACACGAACAAGGCCATGCATCTCGCCGAAGAGCAACAGTGACATGTCGTATGTCTGCGCGCCGTCTTTGCCTATGTCGGGATCGCCCACATGGTGCGGCGTGGCGGTGATGGAGCCGTCTTTGATCTCCATGTACTCGCCCAGCGGATCCTGATAGGTGATGGAGTCGCCCACACCTGCGTCATTGTCGCCGGAAACGGGCACGAAAACACTGCCCAGGATCAAACCTAAGATCGTATTAAAGGTCGTGTCAAGAGTCTCTGACGTTACGTCGAAAAAGCCGTCGTTGTAGGCGATGTTGTTTACGACATCTTCGTTTTTGACTGTAATAACGTCGTTCCCGCCGGCGGTGTAGGCCGCGCCGCTTTCGGGGATCGGTTCGATGATGATATTCGTAGGCGAACCGTTGCCTTCGATACTGTTCGGTCCGCTTGTTTTTTGACCCGCCTTAAATGCCGCCCATGCCTGTTTTAGACCTGTAATATCATAAGTTTTCGGTGACGTAACACCTTTTTCTGTTATTGTTCCTTCAATTTTGCCGCCTTCAAAAAGAAGTTGCTTTGTGATCTCAGATCTTTCCTCATAATCTTTTTCTTCCGGCAGCGTGCCTTGTATCGTATCATCCGTACCGAATTTATCGTCATTCGTCGGATCTTTATACCATGTATCAATATCGTTGAGATTATAAGTCTTCGGGTCGAGCGTAGGATACAGACGCATTTGCCCCCACAGCGGCACGTGAACCGTGTCCACGTTCATCGTATAGGTGAAAAGGTCGCTCTTGCTTTCCTCTGTCGCGCCGTCGGTCGTCCAACCGTTCGAATAGTGCTTCTGAACGACGTGACTCATATAGGACGCGGTGAGCAGAACCTCCATCACAGTGCCCGCCGTGCCCGTCACATTGTTGTCGCTGCTGTAAAATACGCCCGGACGATCCCAAGTCGGCGCACTTGACAGTGTGCCGTCTTCGAATATATCCGCGCTATTATTGTATAAACCGTGCAGACCGTCCCAATAGCCTTTATCGCCTACTCCGGACATTGCGTCATGAGCAAGCGTATCGTTGCCGGGAAGATAAACTTTATACCATTCGTCGCCCGAATTTATACTGAGGCGATGGTTGACATCGAGAGGTCTTCCTTTCCAAGGAGCGTTGTCATGATTCCAGCCAGCGGGATTGACAGTATTATCGGCCAAATAACCGAGTATATCTCCATAGCGTTGCCCATATCGACCGTTCCAATCGTTGACGGTAAATTCTTCGCCTTCACCATTTCCCATCTCGTTAAGCGAGAAGTTCGCGCCGCCGTCGGACATGATGATAGCGGCGGGAATGCGCGCGACAGTGGATATCACACCGTTTGTGAGTTCTTCGGTGTAAGTCGTCGCCGTCGAATCCGCAAGCTGCTTATACGCGATGTAGATACCGCCCTGTGTGTTCGTGAAGTAGCCGACATAGTCGTCGGCGGCAAGACTAACGGCGTTTTGTTTTTCAAAGGCAGTACGAAGTTTTGTACCGTTCGAAAAACCGGTTACACCGCCAGTCCACGCATTCGACTTATCAGAACTTGACCCTTCGTAAACAGTCCTGCTCAATGCAGCATATGTATCTTTCGGCGTTTTCCCATCGTCCCAATCACCCGGGAAAGCCTTTGCCTTTGTTCCGTCATCTGTAAGCGCGTTGTTGCTGACGATTTTTTTCACATTCGTCCACCCATCGGTTGTTTTGTTTTCGCCCGGTTGACCTTTACCGTCGCCGTTCTCATTCAACACGCCGGTGTATGTATTGTACTGTGCGTTCACCACGACCGTGTAGCAGGTGTCGCGGTTGTTCATCCAGTACCAGCCTTTTTCTTCCTCAGTGACACTCGGAAGTAGAGTATTGCCCATTTTCAAATCGTCGTCCGGTTCTCTATACACGAGATCGCTGGGATGGTACAGCGTCTCCATGCCGCCGACGGAAAGGTAAGGATCATCAATCCCATCGCCATCTGCATCCACTTTCTTATAATGCCCCAGCGGCATCAGCACGACCGCGTTCGCTCCGTAGCCGCAGACCGCGACTCTGTTCTGCGGGTTCTGTGCCATAAGTTTGTCAATCGTCTGATTTATCGCGTCGAGCGTCTGTTGTATACGCGAATTTTCGATACGCTCCGCCATCGGCACGCCCACTTCGGGGAAATCGTCGTCAAGAGGTGCCCCACCGCCGGCTTGTGCGTTTGTTGTATGCGCCACATACATATTCCGACCCGGGTCTATTTCATATCTCGTGTCCTGCCCCATGGAGCCGGACATGTCGAACACGATCACAAGGTCGACGGGGCTCGGCGGGTATTCGTTGACAACTTGTGAGCTTGCGAGGGCACTGAAAACATGCGCAAAATCGGCGTTAAACAGGACGTCGCCGACGTAACCGTCTGTATTCATATCCAGTGTTATTTTATTTTTGCCATCAAAGTGGCTGCCACTCGCACGTTCGGCACCGGTGCCGTATGCGAATACGCTCTTGTCCGTCCACACACGTCCGGCGTAACGGGAACCGCTTTCCGCTGTGAGCAGACGGTTTAGGTAGTCGTCCATCGTGTCCGGGTCTGCCACACGGCTGCCTATCACGATATTTTCCGTCGGGCCGGGTTCGACAGATAATGCGGTCATTATCTCAGCACCGCATATCATGGATACCACCATGCACAGACACAGCAAAAGCGAGAGGAATCTGCGGCCGTAATGCTCGCAAACTCTCTGCCTGCGCCTCGTATTCCTGTTTTTATCAGCACTGTGTAACACTCTCATTTTGTCATTACCTCCTTAGAGATCATGCATTGACGCTTTGCGGAGCCTCGTCATTTCCCGTCCAGAATGTG
>CANQOI010000003.1 GCA_947625435.1 uncultured Clostridia bacterium
ATATTGACAAAAGGACATAAGTCAACACTTCCCCGGGCGGGCGGACAATTTGATTTTAACCCGAAACGGTCATATTATCGGCCGAAATAATATCTGTTTTCTCTAATTTCACTGCTTGTTTCTTTTTTGTTAACTATAAGCGTCTGTTTTGTGTACTGCTGAATAAACGCACTGTAATATGGGAATATTTTACTCGAACAAAGGAGGTATGAATTTATGTTGTTCGTGAAAAAAGCAATTCTGTTCGTATCGTCGATATCGGTGCTCCTTGCGCCGTGTTCGCCCGTATCGGACTCCGACAGGATAAACAGGCGGGAAAGCATGCTGAGCGGCATGTTCGACTTCATAAGATCCGGACGGGAAGACGCGGCGCCGCAGGAGGAGGAGCAAAAAGACAGTGAGATATACGTCAATGTGTATTTTCACCGCGAGGACGAGATAAGGCGTATGCCGCTGGACGACTATATAACAGGCGTCGTATGCGGCGAGGTGCCGGAAAGCTATCCGAAGGAAGCGCTGAAAGCGCAGGCGATAGCCGCAAGATCATATGCCGTATACAGGATCGAAAATAACATTTTACACTCAAACGGAGCCGATGTATGCACAAACTACGCGCACTGCCAGGCGTGGAGCGATGCGGAGGACGGTGCGTACCCGGAGGCCGTTGCCGAAGCCGTGGAAGAGACACACAACATAATAGGAGTCTACGACGGCAAATGCATAAACGCACTTTATTTTTCAAACAGCGGCGGTTATACGGAGAGCATCGAAAATGTATGGGAGGGCCCGGCGGTGCCCTATCTTACGGGCGTGGAAAGCCCCGGCGAATCTGAATATTACGATTACTGCGACATAAAGTATTTTACGGCGGAGGCTTTTGCATCGGCGGTATGCGAATATACGGATACGGCCGAATGCAGCGCCGGCGATCCGCTCTCAAGCATTGCGGATATACGCAGGAGCGAGAGCGGCAGGATCATATCCGCATGCGTTGCGGGCAAGGAGCTTTCCGGTCTTAAAGTGCGTGAAATGCTCGGCGCAAGATCTTCAAACATTTATTTTGAACATCTGCCGGACGGCTCCGTCGTTACGGTCTCGCTCGGCTACGGCCACGGGGTGGGCATGAGCCAGTGCGGCGCCCGGGCAATGGCTCTCGGCGGCGCCGGCTGCGAAGAGATACTGAAGCATTATTATACGGGCATTTCCCTTGTCAGAACGGACGGCGACAGCATACGGCACACGGCCGGATAAAAAAAAGAGGCGGGACGCATATGTGAAAACACAACGTCCCGCCGCATATTTTACACTGTCAGTTGCCGTTCAGAACGGCGTTTATCTTATTTACGGCGTCCTGCCTTGATTCCTCGTCTATGAGTCCTACGCAGAGCTTGTGGCTCCCGTATGAGTAGCAGTAGTCGTATACGTATTCAACCTCCACGGAGGCCGTTTCAAAGGACCACGACGCGCGTTCGTCTATCTGCCGCTTTATGAGATTCGTGATATCGTCCCTTGACATATCGGTGACGACATTCTGCGTGATCTGATCCAGCACGTCGTTGTAACTCAGTATTATCGAAGGCGATGTGGCTTTGTTGAAGATGCCCTTTATGACCTCGAGCTGATTGCGCCCGCGCTGCGGCTCCTCTCCCGGTATGGATTTTCTCTCGCGGCAGAACACGAGCGCCTTCCATCCGTCCATATAGTTCATGCCCTCGCTGAAGTAGACAGGCTCGCCCGTAAAATATGAGGTATACGAGTACTTCGAATATGCCTCTATCCCTCCGAGCGCATCCACTATTTTCTCAAGAGACGTAAAATTGACTCTTATCCAGTGGTCTATGTGTATCCCCTTGTACACATTCTGCTCAAGGGTGGCGATAGAAACGGAGCAGTCGTTGTTGCCGTATATGCCGGCATGCGTGAGCTTGTCATAAGCGTCGCCCGTAACTCCGGGGAACTGAACGTATGCATCTCTCGGTATGGTAACGAGCAATATCTTGTGAGTGTTCGGATTCACGGCCATCACTATGTTGACATCGCTCCTGCTCTTCTGATTTATGCTGCCGGAAACGTCTATGCCGCTTATATAAAGTACAAACGGCCTTTCCGTAAGGGGCCCGTTGGGCGTCGCACCGGTCTGCCCGCTGTCCTGACCGGGATCGGTCTCTATATTTATTTCGACATCAATGTCGTCCAGTATCCTGACATAGTTATCTATATTGTCACCGTTGTCGGCGTAAAAATCCCTGCGCATTCCGAAGAAATTCGTATCCATGAGTATCGCGCGCGTTTCATCGCTGTTCATGAATGCGTTCCACATATCGTCGTAGCTGTCGTACGCGACAATGTTTATTGTGTGGCTCAGTCTTGCGGCGAGTCCGTCCATAGCTTTCTTTATGGCATCAAAATCGTGATTGTTCTCCACGCCTATCTTATCGTTTGCAATGTCTTCTATCTTCTCTGCGCTGTCGTCAAGCTTGACTACAACGTGATATTTGACAATATATGTCGATCCGGGCGTCGTCACTTTGTCTATGCCGCGGTTAAAAGGATTCACGTACTTAAATGACAGTACCGCAAGTACGACCGACATGAGCAGTGAAAATACCATGCCTACCGCAACCAGCGGACGCGATCTTGATATGACGAGCACAGCCGATATTATCAACAAGAGCAGAAGTATGAGCACGACAAAAAAGATATAAACGCTCCTGAGTATATCTGTTTTTATTATGCAAACGACAGCTGTTATAGAAAAGATCAGCTGGAGCAGAAAACCTATGATACCTGTTATCTTGATATTTTTCATTTGTTATTACCTTCCGTTTCACATCGCGTACACAGGCACGCATGCATAGCTTTGTGCGTGCGTATCAAGACGCAGTGCTTAGATTAGTCCCATATACATGATTTGTCAAGTTAAAAACAGGTGACGGAAAATCACGATCATGTTTGACCTCTTTAATGTTTTATGTTATATTTCGCGATGGAGTGATTTAATTGTATTCAAATTGGTATGTTATACAGGTACTTTCTAATAACGAATACAGGCTGTGCAGCAAGATAAACAACCGCATAGACCGCAGTCTGTACGCGGAATGTTTTGTTCCGCAGGCCGAGTATGTATATAAGTCGAACGGGAACGTCCATACGCGCGTAAGGCCGCTGTTTCCCGGATACATTTTTGTCATAACCGATACGGTGGAGGATTTCTACAATCGACTCAGATTGATAGACGGCTTCAAGCGTTTTCTGAAGGACGGGAATTTTTTTACGTCCATAACAAACGAGGAGGCCGCATTTATCGCGGGTGTGACGGACAATGAGCACAGCGCCAGCATGTCCGAGGGGTATATACTCGATTCAAAGGTTTACATCACATCGGGTCCTCTCATGGGCAAGGAGGGCGCCATCAAGAAGATCGACCGTCACAAGAGGATCGCCCTCATCGAATTTTCTTTTATGGGCAATCCCGTCCAGATAAGGATGCCGCTCGAGATCGTGAGCAAGCTTTGATACGATGCTGCGCCCGGCGTGCCTCCCCATGCATTTTCATCATAAAATAATATAAATAATGTATGTGAAATGCAGGAGGTAAAATGTATGCGCACCACTCGCATCTGTCTTGTTGACAAATTTTTATTGGTCTTTTTGTCGGCACTTTTTATATACACGGCTTTCACACTTTTCACGGGTACTATCGTAACGGAGAGCACTAAAACTGTCGACATACTGGTAAGAGCTTCATCGGCATCTATCTTCGGTTATTTTATAAGCAGCAATTTTGTAAAAAGTCACAGCGACAGCGGCATGGGCAGCCCGGAGGCCGCCGGCACCGATCAGGTTGCCGGCTGCGGCAATGACGGCACGGGCAGCAATGAAGGTACAGGCGGCACCGGCGCTGCGGAGACAGCAGCGCCTGCGCCGCAGGCGCCCGATCAAGTTAAATGCAATTCTCCGCAGGTGATAATCGTATCGCTGATAGGTCTTGTATCCATGATACTGATGTTCCTGTCAAACAAATACGCCGATGCCGCGCCGCACGCCGCAGCAACTATCGCGCAGCTCAGAGACTTTGTATCGGCGTGCGTCGGTTACCTCGTGAGCTGCGGCAAGTCTCACTGACATCAGAATGAAATGCATGTAACGAAGCCTTTTGATCGTTCATAGTATAATTAGTGAATTGATTTTACAAGAGGCTGAGAAAATGGACGCACAAAAGAAATACAGGTTTTCCGTAGCGGGCGGTGATATGAGAAATGCGGATCTTGCGGAGCTGCTCGCGGCGGGCGGACACGACGCGTACACATTCGCTTTGGGCAATGCCGGTAAAATGAGCGGCCGCTGCTCAAACCTCGGCGAAGCGGCGGCGCTTTGTGATATTTTGATATGCCCGATACCTTTTTCGACCGACGGAATATATCTTAACGCTCCTTTTCACACGGAAAAGATCAGTCTTCAGTCCGTTTCAGACATTTTACGTGAGTCCGGATTCGGAGGATTGCTCATAGGCGGACGCATACCGCAGGAGATCGTATCAACAGGCGTTGATTGCGTTGATATCCTTATGAGAGACGACCTGGCCATACTGAATTCTGTCCCCACCGCCGAGGGCGCTCTGCAGATCGCCATGGAGGAGCTTCCGTATACTGTTCACGGCATTAAAGCCGTGGTGTGCGGGATGGGGCGCGTGGGCTCCGCTCTTGCAAGACTGCTCGTAAAAGCGGGCGCGGATGTCACTGTTTCCGTGAGGAGCAGCCGGGACGCGGCTGTCTGCGAAGCGGAATGTATCAAAAGTACATCTTATGAGGATCTGGCCGACATTTTGCCGGACGCTATGCTCGTATACAATACGGTGCCGGCAAGGGTGATCGACAGCCGCCTTTTGGACGCGGCCAACGAAAATGCTCTTTTTATCGATCTCGCGTCGGCGCCGGGAGGCATCGATTTTGACTATGCCGCTTCCAGACACCTGCGTGTTATACACGCTCTTTCTCTTCCCGGGAAGGTGGCCCCGGCAGGTGCGGCTCAGATTCTGCAAAAGGTTATATTCAACGTTCTTCGCGAGAAAAATATGTGATTTTTTATATGAGGGGTTGGTAAAATGTTCGAATGTTTCGATGGGCTGCGCGTCGGGCTCGCCGTAACGGGCTCGTTCTGCACTCATAAAAATATTGCCGCCGTTGCTGACAATCTTGTTAAGCGCGGCGCCGTTGTTTTTCCGATACTGTCATATGCCTCCTCTGAAACGTCTACGAGATTCATGTCAAGAGAGGAGCTGTATGATACGCTCGTGAGCATCACGGGGCACGAGCCCATTTGCACTATAAAGGAAGCGGAGCCTATCGGTCCCAAGAAGCTGCTCGATGTGGTGGCCGTCGTGCCCTGCACGGGCAATACTATTTCTAAGCTCGCAAATTCCATTACCGACACGCCTGTTCTTATGGCGTGCAAGTCGCATCTGCGAAATAACAGGCCGATCGTCATTGCGGTCTCTACCAATGACGGTCTGTCAGGCAATGCCAAAAACATAGGTACGCTGCTGGCCATGAAGAATTTCTTTTTTGTTCCCTTCAGGCAGGACGACAGCGTTAAGAAGCCTTTTTCTCTCATGGCCGATTTTTCGCTTGTGAACGAGACTATCGCCATGGCTCTCGAGGGCTCCCAGCTGCAGCCTATCCTGCTGTAGGCTGTCGCCGCAGGCTGTTCTTCTGCGGGCTGTTCCGCTAGGGCTGTTCCGCTGCGGGCAGGGCGGGGTAAAATGCAATAAGGCGGCCGCTCACGCGCGCGGCCGCCCCGGGGTTTATATAATATTTTACTCGTGCATGCCGTTTTTACGCAGCATATCCAGCACTCTGTCGGGAACGTTCGTTATTATTCCGGTTACGCCGAGCTCCATCGCGCGCTCTATGTCCTGCGGTGCGTCGACTGTCCACACGTTCACGTCTATACCGTTTTCACGGCACTTGTCCACTATTTCTTTATCCATGCAGTTTATCTCGGGATGTATGATATCCGCCTTATAGCTCCTGACAAATGCCACTGTCTCGTCCGGCGTCATTTTATGCCCGTACAGGAGCGCCGTCCTGAGATCGGGATGTGCTTCTTTGAGTTCTTTAAGCGACTTGTGGTCAAAGCTCGATATTATGGTGCGCTCCACACATGAATGTTTCACAAGTGAGTCGTACAGATGATCAAACGCGAACGGCCTGTCGTCTTTCGGCATGAGCGGCTTTAATTCTATGTTTATCACACGCATGCCGTCCACTATATCGAGGAATTCTTCCAATGTGGCTATGTGTGTGCCTTTGTATTTTTCGTCTGTACGTACCCCGAAGTCGTACTGCATGAGCTCTTCGTAGGTCATGTCGCATATCTCGCCCGTACCTGTCGACATTCTGTTTATATTGCCGTCGTGGCTCAGTACGTATATGTTGTCTTTTGTAAGACGTATATCGTTTTCGACACCGTCGGCTCCCATTTCAACCGCAAGTCTGAATGACGGCGCAGTGTTTTCCGGCGCGTAAGCCGAAGCGCCTCTGTGCGCCTGTACGTTTATCCTCATTTCAGCTACCTCCCGTTTAGTTCTTTTATACGGGACGAATTATAGTCTTTAATACTCATATTATCAAGATTTTTATTCCGCACCGGCGGCGGCGATAAATCAGTTATGGATTTATAAACTAAATATTGTAAAATTTTTCTGTGATTTTGCCTTTATAATTTGACAATCCGGTTATAATATGATAGGATAGCAATGTAAAAAAGAGAGGAGATCATTATATGATCTGTCAATTTTCATTCAGGAATTTTATGTCATATAAAAATGAGGCTGTATTTGATTTCCAGGCAGCAGCTATTCCCGAGTTGTCCGACAGCGTTATTACGGGGGATAAGATGTCTGATCTTCTCCCGGCCTGCGTGATATACGGCCCAAACGGAGGCGGAAAGTCTAATCTGCTCAAGGCATTTGCCTGCCTTGTTTGTACTGTTGTAAAGCCCGTTGCAGATCTCGGAAAGACAAGGGAGGCTTTAATATTGCAGCTTGGGGCAGACTGCATTCCGTTTTTGCTCGATGACAATTCGCGGGATGAGAGCACCATGTTCCGAGTTTATTTCCGCACTGACGGCAGCGAATACCGGTACAGCTTGGCTATAAATAAAGACGAGATAGTATCCGAATCTCTTTCATGGAGAAATATCGGAGGGAAGAAAACAGGCGTTGTCTTTATAAGAAACTTTAGTGACATAGACCTCGGAGCCAGCATTAATAAGACAAGTGTCAACAAACAAGTTAACCCCAAGATGCCTTATCTGTCTTTCCTTGCTATCAATTATGATTTTCCGGTCATAGCAGAGGTAATATCATGGTTTGAATCATGTATTATTCAAAGTTATGCCAATACGCATGTCGACAGCAGGATATTCTTTACAGATGAGAGCAACAAAAAGTCGATCATCCGAGCTTTGAATGATCTGGATATTGATATCGCCGATTACAGATTCAGTGATGACAAGAAGCAAATGTATACTGTCAGAACAGTAAATGAAAAATCATATGAACTGCCTTTCGAATACGAATCCGACGGCACAAGAAAGCTGCTTACAGCTCTTCCTATCATACTGATCGCACTTCGTTACGGAAGATTTGTTGTTATAGATGAGCTGGATGCCAAACTTCATCCGAAGCTCCTTCGTTATATAATCAAGCTCTTTCACAACCCCGAGATCAATAAAAACGGAGCCCAGTTGCTTTACACCTCTCACGATCTGACTACCATGAAGAATGATCTGTTCCGCAGAGATGAGATATGGTTTGCATGTGAAAATGATTCTCATGAGAGTGAAATATATTCATTATATGATATTCGCGACGAAAATGACAAACACGTCAATAATACCGCCGCATACGATAAGCAGTATATAGAAGGAAGATACGGCGCCGATCCTTACCTGCAGAATATTTTAGGAGGCGAATGGAATGAGTCTTAAGCCGACTAAAAAAACGGATCTTGGCAAGGACTGGCTTAAAGGCCGTGAGGCGCGGTCAACAAGAGTAAGACTCAATCCCGAATATCATCTTATTGTCACTGAAGGAATTGATACAGAGCCGAGATATTTTGAAGCTATAAAAAACGAGATAAATAAGAATTTCAAAGACCGTATCAGCTTCGAAATAATCGGTACGGGAGATAATACAATCAGTCTTTTCAAAAAAGCTAAGTCCATCGTTGACAAAAGTCCCAATGGATTCAAGCACGTTTGGATCGTATACGATACCGACGACTTTCCACGGGAAAACATAAATCAAACTTTTGAGTTATGTAAGTCAAGCTCCACCGACGAAACAAAGTATCATGCTTTATGGTCTAATCAATGTATTGAACTCTGGTTCCTGCTTCACTTTGCCTACTATCATTCGGACATACACAGAACTGAGTATTGGCCGAAATTGACTGAACACCTAAAAAAAATCAATGCCGGAGAGTATACAAAGGATCGCGATGATATGTATCTGATTTTGAAGCCGTTTGTTGATACTGCAATAAAAAATGCAAAAAAACTTGCATTTAGAAATCAAGGAAAAACACCGGCAGAATCAGCCCCAGGCACTGAGGTATATCAGATCATTGAGATGCTTAAACCGTTTCTAAACTAAATGGATAGGAGATCACACATGAATGTAACCTTTGTAAATCCCGGAGTGGATTATATGATTTCGCGGATCATGGAGTCCCAATCCGAAGGTGAGTCCGCATTTTGGTCAGACCCTTTATTTCATTTCTTTCCTAAACTCGACAAAGCCCATGTCGACAGTCTTCCTTTTTCAACGATCTGCTGTGTAATGTCACTATGAATCCGATCGAACCGCGTTTTCTCAAGGAGCATCGCTTTGATGTTTTTTATCTGAACAGCGAAAAAGGAGCTATCGGTGAAAGTATACATGAAATCGTGCACTTTATGTGGTTTTATGTATGGAATCAGTTGTTCGGTGACGATTACGATGAGTACGAGCGACCCTCGCTTAACCGGCTCAGTTCAATCAATCCTTACTTTCCCGGAGAAAACGGAGGATGTATATATCCCTGTTTCTTTGATATGAAGGTGAACGGTGTGCTGATACCGGATACGCTCAATACCATGTATAAGTCTCAGAGTATTGAAAATTTCATGCGCAACAGTTTTGCTTATTGCAAGGAACACGAGACTGAAATCAGAGAGCACATGATCAAATCAAACGGAGCGGTATGATAAATTCCCGTTAAGGAACGGCATGACCGAGATCATGCCGTTCCTTCAGAATTTTATTGATTTTTCTTTACCGTTTACGCCTCGTACAGATCTCTCAGCTTGAGCAGATGCTCATACTTAGCCTTGGCGGCATCAGCAGCCTTGGCAAAGAGCTCCTCTGCCCTCTCCGGGAACGCCTGCTTCAGGCGGCTGTAACGCGTTTCACTCTGTATGAAGTCGATATAGCTCTCCGTAGGAGCCTTGCAATCGATCGTAAGAGGATTCTTGCCCTCAGCCTTGAGCGCAGGGTTGAAACGGAATGTCTGCCAATATCCGGCGGCAACAGCCTTCTTCATCTCGGACTGGCAGTTCGTCATGCCGCCCTTGACACCGTGCATTTCACAGGGAGCATATCCTATCACAATGGAAGGACCGTGATAAGCCTCCGCCTCCGTAAGAGCCTTTATAGTCTGGTTCATATCTGCGCCCATTGCTATCTGAGCCACATAAACGTAACCGTAGGACATGGCGATCTCGGCAAGGTTCTTCTTGCCTATGGACTTGCCTGCCGCGGCAAACTGAGCTACCTGACCTATCTGGCTCGCCTTGGACGCCTGTCCGCCGGTATTGGAGTAAACCTCTGTATCAAATACCATCACGTTTACATCCTCTCCCGAAGCCAGAACATGGTCGAGTCCGCCGAAGCCTATATCATATGCCCATCCGTCGCCGCCGAATATCCATACGGACTTCTTGGCAAGATATTCCTTGCTCGCAAGTATCGTCTTGCGCTCCTCACAGTCGCAGTCAAGTGTTTCGAGCTTTGCTATAAGCTTTGCGGCAGGCTCTGCATTCGCCTTGCCGTCATCCTTTGTATCAAGGAATGCGGTGCAGAGAGCCTTCACTTCATCATCGGAAGTCTTGTCGGCAATACGCTCAACACATGCTATGAGCCTGTCTCTTATGGCCTTCTGACCTAAGAATATTCCGAGTCCGTGCTCCGCATTGTCCTCAAAGAGGCTGTTGCCCCATGCCGGTCCGCGGCCTGAGTCACGGTTTACAGTATAAGGTGTGGCAGGCGCCGAGCCGCCCCATATGGAAGAGCATCCGGTAGCATTTGAAATATACATGCGCTCGCCGAAGAGCTGTGTTATAAGTCTTGCATATGATGTCTCCGCACAGCCTGCGCAGGAGCCTGAGAATTCAAGCAGCGGCTGGTTGAACTGGCTGCCCTTTACCGAGAAATCGCTGAAGGATGTGGGCTTCTTCGTGACCGTAGCCACAGTATAATCGAATGCCGCCTGCTGATCCTTCTGAGATTCCTGAGATACCATGCGAAGAGCCTTTTCCTTGGCGGGGCACACATTTACGCACAGTCCGCATCCCATACAGTCAAGCGGGCTTATCGAAACCGTGAATGTGTATTCCTCGCAGCCCTTGCCCTTCATCTGTACCTTCTTTGTAGATGCCGGAGCACCGGCTGCCTCCTCCGCGTTCATGACGAACGGACGGATCGTGGCATGCGGGCATACGAAGGAGCACTGGTTACACTGTATACAATTCTCGGGTATCCACTCAGGAACGTCCACGGCAACTCCGCGCTTTTCAAATGCGGCGGAGCCCTGCGGGAACGTACCGTCAGCTCTGTCCTTAAATACCGATACGGGCAGAGAATCGCCCTGCATCATGCCCACGGGCTGAAGTATCTCTTTCACAAATCTGGCAAGCTCCGGAGACTTACTGTTGACATCGCGCTCCTCTTTTACAACGGGAAGCGTCTTCCATGACTCGGGAACGTCGATCTTAACTATCGCGTCAACGCCCGCGTCTATCGCCTTATAGTTCATTTCAACTACGGCTTCGCCCTTCTTCATATATGACTTCTTGGCTGCCGCCTTCATATATTCGACCGCCGTATCTATCGGTAAAATGTTAGCGAGCGCGAAGAATGCGGACTGGAGTATAGTATTCGTCCTCTTGCCCATTCCTATCTCTCTCGCCTTGTCGATAGCATTTACTATATAGAACTTAATGTCGTTTTCCGCGATATATCTCTTGACCTCTGCCGGCAGGTGCTTTTCAAGCTCCTCCGGAGTCCACTGACAGTTAAGGAGGAACGTACCGCCCGGCTTAACATCATTTACTATCTTATATCCCTTGAGCATGTATGACGGATTGTGGCATGCAACGAAGTCGGCCTTTGTTATATAGTACGACGACTTTATGGGCTTATCTCCGAAGCGCAGGTGCGATATAGTAACGCCGCCCGTCTTCTTTGAGTCATACTGGAAGTATGCCTGTATGAATTTGTCCGTATGGTCGCCTATTATCTTTATCGAATTCTTGTTCGCGCCCACCGTTCCGTCTCCGCCGAGACCCCAGAACTTGCAGCTTATTGTGCCTGCGGGAGCCGTATCCGGAGCGGGCTTCTCCGCAAGGGAGTGATGCGTGACATCGTCCACTATTCCTATGGTGAAATTTCCCTTAGGCTCGTCGGCCTTGAGATTCTCATATACGGCAAATATGCTCGGCGGAGGCGTATCCTTGGAGCCGAGTCCGTAGCGTCCGCCTACTACCTTGGCATTTACGCCCTTGGAAGCAAGAGCGGCGGCAACATCGAGATAAAGAGGCTCGCCCAAGGAGCCGGGCTCCTTCGTCCTGTCGAGCACTGCTATCTTCTTAGCTGTTGAAGGTATAGCCTCTATGAGCTTCTCTGCGCTGAAGGGTCTGTAAAGTCTTACCTTAACAAGACCTACCTTCTCGCCGCGGGCATTCATATAATCTATTACTTCCTCAGCCACATCGCAAATAGAGCCCATGGCAACTATGACCCTGTCGGCATCGGGAGCGCCGTAATAGTTGAACAGCTTATAATTCGTTCCTATCCTGGCATTTACCTGATTCATATAATCCTCGACCACAGCGGGAAGTGCCTCATAATAGCTGTTGCACGCCTCTCTGTGCTGGAAGAATATATCTCCGTTCTCTGCGCTGCCTCTTAATACAGGATGCTCGGGATTGAGAGCTCTCTTTCTGAACTCCGCAAGAGCGTCCCTGTCTATCATGGAAGCAAGCTCGTCGTAATCCCATGCTTCTATCTTCTGTATCTCATGAGATGTGCGGAATCCGTCGAAGAAATTGATAAAAGGAACTCTGCCCTTTATCGCGGACAGATGCGCAACGGCGCCCAGATCCATGACCTCCTGAGGATTCGTGCATGCCAGCATCGCAAAGCCTGTCTGACGGCACGCATATATATCGGAATGATCTCCGAAAATGTTGAGTGCGTGAGACGCAACGCATCTTGCGGAAACGTGTATAACGCAGGGAAGCAGCTCGCCCGCTATTTTATACATGTTAGGTATCATAAGAAGCAGTCCCTGGGATGCGGTATATGTCGTTGTAAGAGCGCCCGCCGCAAGGCTTCCGTGAACGGTGCCGGCGGCGCCTGCCTCTGACTGCATTTCAATTACTTTAACTTTATCTCCGAAAATATTCTTAAGACCCGTAGCCGACCATGAGTCCGTCAGCTCAGCCATAACACTGGACGGCGTTATAGGATAAATACTCGCGACCTCTGTAAAAGCATAGCTCACATGAGCGGCGGCTGTATTTCCGTCCATTGATATCTTCTTTCTGGACATAATTACTCCTCCTTTGTTTATGAGAGTTAAAACGGTATCACGCTCTTGCCTTTATTATCTTCTCGGCTATCGCCTCGGCCGTAAGGCCGTATTTCTCAAGCAGAGCGGCCGGAGTACCGGATTTTCCGAATTTTTCCTCAACACCTATCATTTTAACCTTGCAGGGGTAGTTCTCGGAAAGAGCTTCGCATACGGCTCCGCCGAGTCCGCCTGTTATATTATGCTCCTCAACCGTTACTATAAAGCCTGTTTCCTTCGCTGCCTTAACGAGTATATCCTTGTCTATGGGCTTTATCGTATGCATATCTATAACTCTTGCGTTTATTCCCTTTGAAGCGAGTATATCGGCCGCCTTGAGGGATTCCTGAACCATGAGTCCGGTGGCGACTATCGTAAGATCGTTTCCTTCTCTTATCTCCACGCCCTTGCCTATCTCAAATTTGAATGTTGCGGGATCGTGGACTGCCTCAACGGCGAGTCTTCCCAGTCTCACATATACCGGTCCGTCATGATCTATCGCGGCTTTGATCGCCTGATTGGTCTCCGCTTCATCGCAGGGGCTTAAAACTACCATGTTGGGAAGCGCTCTCATTATGGCAAGATCCTCGAGGCACTGATGCGAAGCTCCGTCCTCGCCTACGGTAAGTCCCGCATGCGTAGCGCATACCTTTACGTTAAGCTTCGGATAGCATATCGAGTTTCTTATCTGCTCGCATGCACGCTCCGATGCGAAAATAGCAAATGTGCTGGCAAATACTATCTTACCTGTCGTTGCCAGTCCCGCTGCCACGCACATCATGTCGGCTTCGGCTATACCCATGTTGAAATGTCTCTCCGGATATACCTTCTTGAATGTATCCGTCTTTGTGGACTTTGATAAGTCGGCATCGAGAACCACTATTCTCTCATCTGCGCCGTACTGCGCCAAAGCCGCTCCGTAAGCTTCTCTTGTTGCTACTTTACCCATTTATTTCAAGCCTCCTCTGCTATTTCCTTATCTATTTCGGCCATAAGAGCGTCCAGCTCCGCTATAGCCTGATCGCGCTGCTCCTGATTGGGAGCCGTTCCGTGCCATGCGTAATTGTTTTCCATGAATGAAACGCCCTTGCCCTTTGTGCACTTGCACACTACCATTGTGGGTTTTCCCTTAACTGTCTTGGCCGTCTCTATGGCGTCCTTTATCTGCTTGTGATCGTGTCCGTCGACAGTTATCACATTCCATCCGAATGCGGCAAATTTATCCGCTATGGGCTCAGGGTTCATTACGTCCGTTATGTTTCCGTCTATCTGGAGTCCGTTATAGTCAACAAAAGCCGTTAAGTTGTCGAGCTTATAGTGAGCCGCAGCCATGGCCGCTTCCCATACCTGACCTTCTTCAAGCTCTCCGTCTCCCAGTATGGAATAAACTCTGTAATCCTTCTTATCTATTTTACCGGCAAGAGCCATGCCTACCGATGTGGATATTCCCTGTCCGAGAGAACCTGTCGACATATCTACGCCCGGCACGTACGTCATGCTCGGATGTCCCTCGAGATAGCTGTCGGCTTTACGGAATGTGTAAAGATCCTTCTCCGGGAAAAAGCCCTTGACCGCCAGTGTCGCGTAAAGCGCAGGCGCGCAGTGTCCCTTTGAAAGCACGAATCTGTCTCTGTTCGGATCCTTCGGGTTCTTGGGATCTACTCTCATCTCGTCGAAATAGAGAACCGTGAAAATATCTGTGCACGACAGCGATCCGCCCGGATGCCCTGATTTTGCGGAAAATACTTCTTCAATGATGTATTTTCTGATCTGCGTAGCTTTCTTTCGTAAATCAAGCTCTTTGCGCTTGTCCATAATTTAATCTCCTCCATATTTAAAATTTAACTCTTTATATATTGAGAGCTGCCGGAGTAAAATCCTCCCGCAGCTTCAATTTCTGTTTTCTATGGCTGTTATAGTATCAAGCCTCGCCTGATGTCTGCCACCCTCGTATTCCGCGTCGAACCACGCGTCAACTATCATCTTTGCAAGCTCCGTGCCCACTACGCGCGCTCCGAAGCAAAGTATGTTGGAATTGTTGTGAACCTTGGACATTTTAGCCGAAAAGGGTTCAGAGCAGCATGCCGCTCTTATTCCGTGCACTTTATTGGCGGCTATCGATATGCCTATGCCCGTCCCGCATATGAGTATTCCTCTCTCGCATTCACCCGAAGCGACGGCATTCGCAACCTCTTCCGCTTTCTCGGCATAATTGCTCGCTGTCGTGGACTCTGTACCGAAATCCCTGACCTCTACGCCCTTCGACTCGAGATGTGCTTTGATCACTTCTTTGAGCGCGACTGCGGTATGATCATTTCCGATCGCATACATGTTTATCCTGCCTCCTGTTGTATAATATCGTAAAATATAAGCGGTTATCTCATATCTAACGCGCCGTATTTCCCATTTGCTTATTATACACTCCCGGCAAGTAAAATTCAACATAAATACCGCCGCCCGCGGCGCCGCATGTGCCGCGGAGCCGGTATGCGCCTTGCCTCTGTTACAGTTCCAAAGAATTTTCGTCTAACAGAAATTCATACAGACCAAGATGCAGAATGCCTTCATCATCTGTCCAAGGCTTTGCGGGTGTTTTAGTGATGATGATCTTTTTGAGTCCTTGTTGATCACAAAGTCAATCTCACATTGTTTTTTTGATCGTTTGCCCTCGCGGCTTTCTGAAATTTCAACAACCCCTACATCGACGGAATACTCGCGACATAAAAGTTCATTGTATATGATGTTCTCCATGATATGAAGCCTCCTTATACCGATAACTTACGGGTAATTACATATCATATACATCGGCATTTCTTCATATTATGTTATGAACAACAATAATAAGGCCGTGTATATAATGATGAGAGAAGGTTATTTTTATTTTATTCCCGCTGCGGGAGAAAACAGAGAGGAAAATAAAGCTCTCGGATATATTTCAATATCGAAAGCGCCCGGCAGATCGGCATATTCAGTTCAATGCAGCCTGAACAGGAATCTGCTCAAGCCTCGCGGCGTTCCGGAAATATATTTCAGTCCTGCGCCGCATGCCGATTCGCAGTCGATATCAATAGGCAAAGTACGCGCCGTTTCAGGCACATCGCGTCTGTTTATAGATTCATACATTTCATATGACGCCGCGGAAGATCTTGACAGCGATATATATGCGGTCGTTTCATGCTCGGGCAGGACTCTATGCTACAGCATGATAAATAAAAAAAGTGTTGAGACCGGCCCGGATCCATATGAAGCCCCGATTTCCGCAGCTAAACAAACGAATCCGCACAACGATCTCGGAGGCAGAGCTTTCGATCCGTTCGGCACAACCAATGACATGTATAAATGGTATATATACGATATTTTCGGCAATAATACGGTCAATAATGTCGATTCTGTCAAAAATATGCAGCAGATAGATAAGCTTTTCAAACATTATAATATAAATTACAGTGTTTTTGCCCGTCTGAGTGAAGGTATCGAGAACTCCGCATTCCTTAAAATGGCGCATTCATCCGTGCAGATTGCCCTGCATCTGTTGAGAGGCGAATACTCGGATGCGCAGACAGGCAGACGATTTACGATCATAGGACTGCCGGGCTGGAATCCGACATACGGCAGATCTGTAAAACAGCGTGTAAGGCAGCCGCAGATACATCACAGTATATCAGGCGCGTCGGCCATACGCGGATGCTCCAGATGGATGTCTGCCGTAAACAGGCCGCGTTTTGCTTATAACAGTAGCTACAACGGCTATTGGCTTTATTACTTCGACTCCGAAAGCGGTCTTCCCGTGAAAGCTGTTATGAAGGAATGATCTCTACGAGCATATCAGGCCGGCAGCGACCGCCGATACTAAATTTGCCGTGAGCGCAGCCGGCAGAACCCCCGGCATTTTACGTATGCCGGAGCTTCCCGCATACACAGTCATAGTGTAAAATATCGTTTCAGTCGAGCCCATCATGACACATGCCGCCCGCGCCGCCGGTGAGTCCGCGCCGCATTTTACGATTATATCTCTCAGCGTGGCAAGCGAAGCGCTTCCCGATACGGGTCTTATCATTATAAGCGGTAAAATATCGGCGCTCGCCCCTATTTTCTCCATTATCGGTCTGAAAAGCTCCACTATTATGTCAAGTGCGCCCGACGCTCTGAAAACGCCGATCGCTACTATGAGCCCTATCAGCGACGGTACCAGACGCACTATCGTCATTGCTCCGTTTTGAGCGCCTTTTACAAAACTGTCAAAGCACGGCACACCCTTTATAAATCCCACTGTGATTATGATCAGTAAAAATACCGGTATGATATATATCATTATTGTCCTTCCTTTGCCTTTCGTTTCATTCTGACTGCGCGCATGCAGTAATATGCTCTTCTGTATACGCTGTATATTATAAGTGCGGACAAAAGCGATATGCCCGATACTATCCATGTGGGTACAAGTATGTCCGACGGATCCGAAGCTCCCAGTTCCGAGCGCATTGCTATCACTGTTGAGGGTATGAGCTGTATTCCGGCTGAGTTTATGACAAGGAACAGACATATATCCTTTATACTGTTATTCATTTCACGTACAGCCTCTATACCGGACGGCGTGGCTCCGTTTCCGAGGCCGAGAAAGTTAGCTGATATGTTGGTTATTATCGCCGATTGTGCTTTTTCGTTATTTTTTGTGCCCGGAAACAGCTTTGTTATAACGGGCTTTAATATTTTAGATGTGACTTTAAGTACTCCCGCGTCTTCCAATATCTGTATCAGACCGCACCAGAGTGCCACTGCTCCTATAAGCCCGAAAGCGAATTTGACGGCCTCATCGGCGGAAGTCATGATACTCGCCGCGACCGAATGTATGCGCCCGGTAAAAATACCTGTTATCAATCCTGCTATAAGCAGTGCTGCCCATATGATATTAAGCATGATGCATCCTCCTCCGTACGTATCTGTAAAATTATATGAAGTTGTACCTTGCAGTATGTTCATGCATTTGTCGGGAAATATTTCCCAAACATTTGACATATCTACATTTTTTATGTATTATATATTCGCATTCAATCGAATGATACTTATATATAAAGGAGATAATACGTATGAGATCTACAGGAATAGTTAGAAAGGTCGACGAATTAGGAAGAATCGTACTTCCGATAGAACTTAGAAGAGTTTTGAATATTTCATACAAAGATTCTCTTGAAATATTCACTGACAACAACATGGTAATTCTGAGAAAATATGAACCGTGCTGCATTTTCTGCGGCAGCGCAACGAACGTCGTTACATATAAAGGCAAAAACATATGCCCCGAATGCATATCCCGTATGCATGATGACATAAAGATCGCTCAATAGTATGTCACACATGCATATATATTAATCTTCCTCGCTTTAGTTAAGTTTAATGCCGCTTTACTGTCCAAAGCGGCATTAAACATTTTTCTATCATTGTGAATCATAAATGTAAAACAAAACCGCCGCATTTCAAAGCCATACTGTTACATACAGCATCTGAAATGCAGCGGGATTTATTCAGGTCTTATACGATTCCTGTATTATTCTATGATCTTTGTAACCGTACCTGAACCGACAGTTCTGCCGCCTTCACGAATAGCGAAACGGAGTCCTTCTTCCATAGCGATAGGAGTAATAAGCTGAACATCCATATCGATGTGGTCGCCCGGCATTACCATTTCCGTTCCCTCAGGAAGCGTTATAACGCCTGTAACGTCCGTTGTTCTGAAATAGAACTGAGGTCTGTAATTGCTGAAGAAAGGTGAGTGACGTCCGCCCTCTTCCTTTGTCAGTACGTAAACCTGACCCTTGAAGTGCGTATGCGGATGGATCGTTCCGGGTTTAACAAGAACCTGTCCTCTTTCCACTTCGTTTCTCTGGATACCTCTGAGAAGCACGCCGATGTTGTCGCCTGCTTCTGCCTGATCGAGCTGCTTTCTGAACATCTCAACACCGGTAACAACCGTGCTCTTCTTCTCGTCGCTGAGGCCAACGATCTCAGCAGGATCTCCTACCTTTATAACGCCTCTCTCAAGACGACCCGTAGCAACGGTACCGCGTCCTGTGATCGTGAATACGTCTTCAACAGGCATAAGGAAGGGCTTGTCGATCGGTCTCTCAGGTGTAGGAATGTAACTGTCAACCGCTTCCATAAGCTCATGTATGCACTTATATTCAGGTGCATTAACATCTGTTGATGTAGATTCAAGAGCTTTAAGAGCAGAACCTCTTATGATCGGGATCTCATCTCCGGGGAATTCATATGAGCTGAGCAGCTCTCTGATCTCCATCTCGGCAAGGTCAAGTATCTCTTCGTCGCCTTCATCTATCATATCGCACTTGTTCATGAAAACTACGATATAGTGAACGCCAACCTGACGTGCGAGAAGTATATGCTCTCTTGTCTGAGCCTGCGGGCCGTCAGGACCGGAAACCAGAAGGATAGCACCGTCCATCTGAGCGGCACCGGTGATCATGTTCTTAACATAGTCGGCATGTCCGGGGCAGTCAACGTGAGCATAGTGTCTGTTAGCTGTCTGATACTCAACGTGAGCTGTATTGATCGTGATTCCTCTTGCTTTCTCCTCCGGAGCGCCGTCGATTTCATCGTATGCCTTTACCTCTGCATCACCTGTAAGAGCAAGTACTTTCGTGATCGCAGCTGTAAGAGTTGTCTTACCGTGGTCAACGTGACCAATGGTACCGATATTTACGTGTGGTTTTGTTCTTACGAACTTAGCTTTTGCCATTTTAAAATCCTCCTTAACTTAGATATCATAACGAATTAAATGAAAACGTATACTTGCACTATATTACACTTTTCACCGTTATTTTGCAAGTATATTTTTGTCATGCAACTTTGTTTATGCGTTTTGGGCATTTCTCTGTTTTATGACAGCATCCTGTACACTCTTCGGAACTTCCTCGTAGTGACTCGGCTCCATTATAAACGAACCTCTTCCCTGTGTTATGGATCGGAGTGTCGTCGTGTATCCGAACATCTCGGCCAGAGGACAGAAAGCAGATATCACCTTATTTCCCGCAACATCATCCATGCCCTCTATCTTGCCTCTCTTTGAACTGATAGAGCCTATTATGTCTCCGAGATATTCCTCGGGAACATTCACGCTGACTTTCATGATAGGTTCGAGCAGCACGGGATCTGCCTTGCGGCATGCATCCTTTATTGCCATCGAGCCTGCTATCTTGAACGCCATCTCGGAAGAGTCGACCTCGTGATAAGAACCGTCAACAAGTGTAACTTTAACGTCAACAACAGGATATCCGCCGAGCACGCCTGTCTGAAGTGCATCCTGAATGCCCTGATCAACAGGTCCGATATACTCCTTGGGGATCACGCCGCCGACGATCTTGTTGACGAACTCATATCCTTTACCTCTCTCAAGCGGCTCTACCTCGATCACGCAGTGACCGTACTGGCCGCGTCCGCCCGACTGACGCACGAACTTTCCTTCCTGACGTACAGCCTTACGTATGCCTTCTTTATACGCAACCTGCGGATTACCTACATTAGCCTCGACCTTGAACTCACGCAGGAGTCTGTCTACTATGATTTCAAGATGGAGCTCGCCCATTCCCGAAATAATGGTCTGTCCGGTCTCAGAATCAGTATGAACTCTGAATGTAGGATCTTCTTCGGCAAGCTTCTGAAGAGCTATGCTCATCTTCTCCTGACCTGCTTTTGTCTTAGGTTCAACGGCTACCGAAATAACGGGATCCGGAAATTCCATTTTTTCAAGAACGATCGGATTCGTTTCATCGCAAAGCGTGTCGCCCGTCGTAGTATCCTTAAGTCCCACGGCAGCGGCTATATCACCCGCATATACACAGTTGATCTCTTCTCTGTGATTCGCGTGCATCTGAACTATACGTCCGATCCTCTCCTTCTTACCCTTTGTTGCATTATAAACATATGAACCTGCTTCAAGCGTTCCCGAATACACACGGAAGAAGCAAAGCTTTCCGACAAAAGGATCGGTCACAATCTTGAACGCAAGCGCGGAAAACGGCTCACTGTCGCTGGAGTGTCTGAAGGATTCCTCTTCTTCTCCGGGAACGACGCCTTTGATCGAAGGAATATCAGTCGGCGCCGGCATAAAGTCTACGATCGCATCGAGGAGCTGCTGCACTCCCTTATTTCTGTAAGACGATCCGCAGAGTATGGGTATCATCTTAACCGATATCGTAGCCTTTCTGATGGCTCTCTTAAGCTCTTCTACAGTGATCTCCTCTCCTTCAAGATATTTCGCCATTACGTCATCGTCCTGATCCGCAACAGCCTCGAGAAGCTTATCCCTGTATTCGGCAGCAAGATCGGCCATATCATCGGGTATAGGCTCGATCTCCACTTTTGTTCCGAGTTCATCTTTATAAACGTGAGCATCCATGTTTATAAGATCCACAATTCCTACAAACGAATCCTCTTTGCCTATAGGGAGCTGTATCGGAACGGCGTTTGCGCCGAGGCGAGTGCGTATCATATCAACGCAACGGTAAAAATCCGCACCCATGATATCCATTTTGTTTACATAGCCCATACGGGGAACACCATATTTATCCGCCTGTCTCCAAACTGTCTCCGACTGCGGTTCAACGCCTCCTTTGGCGCAGAACAGCGTAACACTTCCGTCAAGGACTCTCAGAGAGCGTTCAACTTCAACGGTAAAATCCACATGTCCGGGAGTATCGATTATATTTATTCTCGTATTCTTCCACTGAGCCGTCGTGGCAGCGGAAGTGATCGTAATACCTCTCTCCTGCTCCTGTACCATATAGTCCATTGTAGCCGCGCCATCGTGTACCTCGCCGATCTTATGAGTACGTCCCGTGTAGAAAAGTATTCTTTCCGTCGTTGTCGTCTTACCGGCGTCTATATGAGCCATAATTCCTATATTTCTGGTATTCTCCAAACTAAACTTTCTAGGCATATTTTCTCCATTCTTTCGTAAATAACTATTGCCTTTATGCTCCGTTCAGTAAATTACCAACGGAAATGAGCAAAAGCTCTGTTGGCCTCTGCCATTTTATGCATATCTTCTTTTCTTCTTACGGCTCCGCCCGCATTGTTAAGAGCATCCATGAGCTCGCCCGCAAGACGCTCGGCCATAGTCTTCTCGCTGCGCTTACGTGCAAAGAAAACGATCCAGCGCAATCCGAGTGCCTGACGGCGTTCCGGCCTTACTTCCATAGGAACCTGATATGTTGCACCGCCGACACGGCGCGCCTTAACCTCTAATTGGGGCATGATATTATTGAGAGCTTCTTTGAAAGCTTCAAGGGGTTCTTTGCCGGTCTTCTCACGTACGATATCAAAAGCGTCATAGCATATCTTCTGTGCTACGCCCTTCTTGCCGTCGAGCATGATATTATTTATGAGTTTTGTAACGATCTGATCGTTATATATCGGATCGGGCAGAACCTCTCTCTTCGCAATATATCCCTTTCTAGGCATTTAACTTCCCTCCTTACTAATGATAATCGATCATCTGGTACTCTGCTCTGCTTCAGAGCAGTACATGCCGGTAAAATTCATAAGATATATCACGTTCATGAAATAAAATCTATATGAAACACCGGCGATCCCGGTATAAAATTATTTTTTCGAACTCTTCGGCACTTTAGCGCCATACTTGGATCTTCCCTGCATACGGTTGTTTACTCCCGCCGTATCAAGCGTACCTCTTATGATGTGATACCTCACACCGGGGAGATCCTTAACTCTTCCGCCTCTTATAAGAACAACACTGTGCTCCTGAAGGTTATGTCCGATACCCGGTATATAAGCGGTAACTTCCATACCGTTTGTCAGACGTACCCTCGCTATCTTACGCAGCGCGGAATTAGGTTTCTTAGGGGTAGTTGTTCTTACGACAGAGCACACACCTCTCTTCTGTGGACTGCTTATGTCTGTGCTTCTCTTTGCAAGGCTGTTAAAACCTTTCTGGAGCGCAGGAGAAGTGGATTTCTTCTCTACCGTCTGTCTGCCCTTACGAACCAACTGGTTAAATGTCGGCATTCAATTTCACCTCCGTCTATAAATTAAGATAAATATGATATAACACACAAACACGATTTGGACGATAAAATCGTCCAAATCGCATAAGCGTTGCTATTTTACAATAATGAATCACGCTTGTCAATAAGACTCATTCCGTAATTTCCCTTCATCTTGCCCGGATTCCGACTGCTCTATTCCTCATCGGGATCACTGTCGTCGTCAAGATAGATATCTCCGTCGATTATATCGTAATCATTTTCATCGATCTCACCGAGATCTTCATCCTCGAGCGTTTCGAGAAGCTCCTCGTCTTCATCCGGAGCCACTGCATCTTCGGCTGCATCTTCATCGGAAGCATCTGTCTGCACAGTGCCCGGAGCTTCCCCAGGTTTACGCTTAAGTGCCTCTACATTTATATCAATATCCTTGTAGCGGCTCATTCCCGTACCTGCGGGTATGAGCTTTCCGATTATAACGTTTTCTTTAAGTCCGAGGAGCGGATCGCGCTTACTCTTTATCGCAGCCTCGGTAAGCACACGCGTTGTTTCCTGGAATGAAGCTGCGGACAGGAATGATTCGGTGGCAAGAGATGCCTTTGTTATTCCGAGCAGCGCTCTGCTTCCCGTAGCCTCCTGCTTGCCTTCCTCTCTCATTTTTGCATTTTCGGCTTTGAATGTTGAAATATCGACCACGCTTCCCGGGAGAAGTGTCGTATCTCCGGCATCGTCTACCTTGATCTTCCTGAGCATCTGCCTTACTATGACCTCAATATGCCTGTCATTGATCTTAACGCCCTGCATATTGTAGACCTTCTGCACTTCTTCGATTATATAGTTCTGAACACCGGTAACGCCTATTATGCGCAATATGTCATGCGGATTGACAGATCCGCTCACTATCATATCGCCCTTTTTAACGGTATCCCCGTCCTGAACCTTTATATTCGTGCCTGTCACAAAAGAATAAGAAACACTTTCTCCGGTTTCGGACGTTACGGTAACTTCCTTCTTCTTTCCTGCATCATTAATTGACACTGTTCCGTCAAGCTCGGATATCGTGGCGTTTCCTTTGGGCTTTCGTGCTTCGAAAAGCTCTTCTACTCTCGGAAGGCCCTGGGTGATATCGTCGGCTGTGGCAACACCGCCGGTATGGAACGTACGCATCGTAAGCTGTGTACCGGGCTCTCCTATCGACTGAGCCGCTATTATTCCGACTGCATCTCCTATATTGCACTCCTCATTGGTCGCCAGGTTCGAACCGTAGCACTTGGCGCATACGCCGTGGGCGCACTGACATGTAAGTACCGATCTGATCTTAACCTTTGTATATCCGGCAGCCACTATTTTTTCAGCAAGCTCTTCGGTTATGAGAGTATCGCGATCGGCAAGGAGCTCACCCGTAACGGGATCTACTATATCCTCCGCAGGATAACGTCCCGAAATACGCGCTTCGAGCGGAACTATGGGTCCCTGCTCCTTAGCATCACTGTTCTCGATCGCGGATATTTCTATATATTCGTCTGTTCCGCAGTCCGCCTCGCGTATTATCACTTCCTGGCTCACATCCACAAGCCTTCTTGTAAGATATCCGGAGTCGGCGGTCCTGAGAGCAGTGTCGGAAAGTGTCTTTCTCGTTCCGTGGCTCGATATGAAGAATTCGAGTACGTCAAGACCTTCACGGAAGTTGGCCTTTATAGGTATCTCTATCGATTTACCCGATGTATCCGTCATAAGTCCGCGCATTCCGGCGAGCTGCTTTATCTGGTTGATATTACCTCTTGCTCCCGAGTCGCTCATCATGTTTATAGGATTGTACTCTCCCATGTTCTTCTTGAGAATCGCGGTGAGCTTATCGATCGTTTCGGTCCATGCCTTTATAACATTGTTATAACGCTCTTCCTCGGTTATAAGACCTCTTCTGTACTGTTTTACTATTTTATCGACGAGCTTGTCGGTCTCTTCAATGAGCTGCTGCTTCTCGGGAGGAACTATTATATCCTCTATTCCGACGGTTATGGCGCCCTTTGTCGAATACTTATATCCGAGTGACTTTATCTTATCCAGTACAACGGCCGTTTCGGTAAGCCCGTGTACCTTTATGCATTTGTCAAGTATCTCTCCTAAGGTTCCCTTCTTGACGAGCATATCGATCTCAAGGACGAGCGCATTTTCGCGTTTTGTTCTGTCTACGAAACCGAGATCCTGAGGTATCGCCTCGTTAAAGATGAGCTTTCCGATCGTCGTATTTATTATCTGACTTATCGGTTCGCCCTCGAATTCTCCGAACCGACGCACCTTTATGGCTGTATGAAGGTCTATGCGTCCCGTGTCATATGCGAGCTTTGCCTCATCGAACGATCCGAAAACAGGCGCGTTCGTATAATCCTTGTTCTTGTAAAGCGTAAGATAATAGCTTCCGAGTACCATGTCCTGAGTCGGGACCGTTATAGGCTTGCCGTCTTTGGGAGCGAGAAGGTTATTCGCAGACAGCATGAGCACCCTCGCCTCAGCCTGAGCCTCCGCGGAAAGCGGCACATGCACTGCCATCTGGTCTCCGTCAAAGTCGGCATTGTATGCCGTACATACGAGCGGGTGCAGTCTGAGTGCGCGTCCCTCAACAAGCACGGGTTCAAATGCCTGTATGCCGAGTCTGTGCAGCGTAGGCGCTCTGTTGAGCAGGACAGGGTGTTCCTTTATTATGTCCTCAAGTATATCCCATACTTCCGGACGGACTCTGTCCACCATTTTACGGGCGCTCTTTATATTCTGGGCTTTGCCGTCATTAACGAGCTTTCTCATAACGAACGGCTTAAACAGCTCAAGTGCCATTTCCTTCGGAAGACCGCACTGATATATTTTAAGCTCAGGTCCGACAACTATAACGCTTCGTCCGGAATAATCGACTCTCTTTCCGAGCAGATTCTGGCGGAAGCGTCCCTGCTTGCCGCGGAGCATATCGGAAAGAGATTTAAGAGGTCTGGTGTTAGGTCCCGTCACCGGGCGTCCGCGGCGTCCGTTGTCGAGGAGCGCGTCCACAGCTTCCTGGAGCATTCTTTTCTCGTTTCTGACAATGATATCCGGGGCCCTCAGCTCCTGAAGTCTTCTCAGTCTGTTGTTTCTGTTAATCACGCGCCTGTACAGATCATTGAGGTCCGATGTGGCGAATCTGCCGCCGTCGAGCTGTACCATAGGACGAAGGTCCGGAGGTATTACCGGTATGACGGAAAGTATCATCCATTCAGGTTTGTTGTGTGACTGTCTGAAAGCTTCAACGACCTCAAGTCTCTTAACAAGACGCATTTTCTTCTGGCTTATCGTCTGTCCGCCTTTTTCCTTTTCTTTCTGAGTGAGGCGGTCTACCTCTTCCCTGAGTTCTGCGGAAAGCTCATCGAGATCGACGTCGTGGAGGAGCTTCTGTATCGCCTCGGCGCCCATCTGAGCCTGAAAACGCTGATACCCGTATGTTTCGATCGCCTCTCTGTACTCACGCTCGGTAAGAACCTGCTTATACGCAAGAGCAGTCGTTCCGGGATCGATGACAACGTATGCGGCAAAATACAATATCTTTTCCAGCGCTCTCGGAGCCATATCGAGTATGAGTCCCATTCGGCTGGGTATACCTCTGAAAAACCATATGTGGGATACGGGAGCCGCCAGTTCAATATGTCCCATACGTGTACGTCTGACCTTTGAGCTTGTTACTTCAACTCCGCATTTGTCACATACGATACCTCTGTATCTGTTTTTCTTATATTTACCGCAGTGGCACTCTCCGTCCTTTGTAGGTCCGAATATTCTTTCGCAGAAAAGTCCGTCCTTTTCAGGCTTAAGAGTCCTGTAATTTATGGTTTCAGGCTTTTTGACTTCTCCGTGAGACCATTTGAGTATGGTTTCAGGCGAGGCAAGACCTATCTGTATTGAATCAAAATTATTAAAATCTGTCATTCTGTCCGCACTCCTTTACAATCACTCCGAATCGGTCGTATCTGAAATATTGTCAAATACGTCTGCGTCAAGTTCTGCCTCTCCCTCTTCAAAATCAGATATTTCCGGCTCATCCGTGTCGTCAAAATCGTCATCGTGAAGTATATCGTCCGACGGATCGGACTCGGCCGAAGCATCGCCCGACATGAATATTCCGCCCGAATCATCCGTAAATGACTGAAAATCGGGATTGTATACGTCCTTCTTGGTCCTGTATTTATCGGGATTCTTTATATAATCCTCTTCCGCCTCTTTAAGCGGTATCTCCGTATTGTCTTCCGTAAAGATACGCACGTCGAGAGCAAGGCTCTGCAGCTCTTTAACAAGCACCTTGAACGACTCCGGTATGCCGGGTTCGGGAACATTCTCACCCTTTACAATGGCTTCATAAGTCTTTACGCGTCCTATGGTATCATCGGACTTGATAGTGAGTATCTCCTGAAGTGTATACGCGGCTCCGTAAGCTTCGAGCGCCCATACTTCCATTTCACCGAAGCGCTGTCCTCCGAACTGTGCCTTTCCTCCGAGAGGCTGCTGTGTAACGAGCGAGTACGGTCCGGTCGAGCGCGCGTGTATCTTATCGTCAACAAGATGATGAAGCTTAAGATAATACATATATCCGACTGTTACCGGGTTATCGAAGGGTTCTCCCGTACGGCCGTCGTAAAGTATCGTCTTTCCGTCCGGACTCTTGCCCGCAAGCTTGAGCGTGTCTATAATGTCATGCTCCGACGCCCCGTCGAATACAGGGGTCGCTATCTTCCATCCCAGTGCTTTTGCAGCGTATCCGAGATGCACCTCTAGCACCTGACCTATGTTCATTCGGGAAGGAACGCCGAGAGGATTGAGCACTATTTCAAGCGGCGTACCGTCCGGCAGGAACGGCATATCCTCTTCCGGTAAAATCCTCGATATAACGCCCTTATTTCCGTGACGACCTGCCATTTTATCTCCGACGGAGAGCTTTCTCTTCTGAGCTATATAAACTCTTACCATGCGGTTTACTCCGGGTGCCAGTTCATCGTCATTTTCTCTTGTAAATTCTTTAACGTCAACGACTATTCCGGATTCGCCGTGAGGAACCTTGAGTGATGTATCTCTTACATCTCTTGATTTCTCGCCGAATATGGCCCTCAGCAGTCTTTCCTCCGCAGTGAGCTCTGTCTCGCCCTTAGGAGTCACCTTGCCTACCAGTATATCTCCGGCATGAACCTCAGAGCCTACGATTATCACGCCGTTCTGGTCGAGCATGCGGAGCGCGTCCTCTCCCACATGGGGTATCTCGGCCGTTATCTCTTCCGGTCCGAGCTTTGTGTCTCTTGCCTCGCACTCATATTCTTCTATGTGTATCGAGGTGTATATGTCTTCTTTAACAAGCTTCTCGCTTATGAGGACCGCGTCCTCGTAGTTGTAGCCTTCCCATGTCATAAAGCCTATGAGAGCGTTTCTTCCGAGAGCTATCTCTCCTTTGTCGGTGGACGGACCGTCCGCTATCACATCGCCCTCTTCCACTCTCTGATCAAATGTCACGACAGGCTTCTGATTTATGCATGTGCCCTGATTGGAGCGCAGGAACTTGAGCAGATTGTACGTATCAAACGTACCGTCATCGCGCTGAATGATTATATATTTGCCGGTGACGTCCTTGACTGTTCCGGAATGCTTCGCAAGCACAACGGCGCCCGAATCCTTGGCCGCTTTATACTCTATTCCCGTTGCTACGATAGGAGATTCGGCACAGAGCAGCGGAACAGCCTGGCGCTGCATGTTCGATCCCATGAGCGCACGGCTCGCGTCATCGTTCTCAAGGAACGGTATCATGGCCGCAGCCACGGACACTACCTGTTTCGGTGAAACGTCCATATAGTCGACACGTTCGCCTTCAACTTCTATAAATTCATCTCTGTATCTGCAGACGACCTTACGGTTCTTGAAATGTCCTTCCTCGTCGAGGGGCTCGTTTGCCTGAGCAATTATATATTTGTCCTCTTCATCGGCCATGAGGTAGTCGATGTGATCGGTCACGATTTTCTTTTCGGGATCGTATTTTCTATATGGAGCTTCAATGAATCCGTATTCATTGATCCTCGCATATGTACTCAGCGAGCCTATCAAACCTATATTCGGACCTTCCGGTGTTTCTATAGGACACATGCGTCCGTAATGCGAATAGTGTACGTCACGTACGTCGAATGTCGCCCTTTCTCTGTTGAGTCCTCCCGGTCCCAGAGCGCTGAGCCTTCTCTTGTTGGCGAGCTCCGCCAGCGGATTCGTCTGATCCATGAACTGCGACAGCTGGCTCGAACCGAAGAATTCTTTGATCGCTGCCGTCACGGGTCTTGTGTTTATGAGCGCCTGAGGCGTTATCACGTCTTTCTCCTGCATCGCCATACGTTCGCGCACGATTCTTTCCATTCTCGAAAGTCCGATCCTGAACTGATTCTGGAGCAGTTCGCCTACGGAACGTATCCTTCTGTTCCCGAGATGGTCTATATCATCCGTGAAGCCTATATCGTACTGCAGGTTCAGTATATAGCTGAAGGACGCTATTATATCGTCAAGCGTCAGATGCTTCGGCTGAAGATCGGGCACTCTGTTCTGTATCTCCTTCTCGAGCGCCTCGGTATCATCACCGACACGGTCAAGTATGTCTTTGAGCACTGTGTAATTTACACGTTCGGTTATGCCGTATTGTCTTACATTGAAAGGCACGTACTTCGTGATGTCCACAGTATTGTTTCCGATGATCTTAACAGGTCTGTACGATGTGTTTATGATTACGGTATTTATACCGCGATCCTGTATATCAACGGCCTTCTCCTCAGTCAGCGTCTCTCCGGCCTGTGCGATCACCTCTCCCGTTTCGGTGTCGATGACATCGGCCGCCAATGTCTTTCCTTCTATCTGTGAAAACAGTGAAAGCTTTTTGTTGAATTTATAACGGCCGACCTTGGCAAGGTCGTATCTCTTGGCGTCAAAGAACATTCCGTAAAGCAGAGAGCGGGCATTCTCAACGAGAGCCGGCTCACCGGGACGGAGCTTCTTGTATATCTCAATAAGCGCTTCGTCCGTATTCTGTGTCGAATCCTTCTGGAGTGTGTTCAGAAGGCGTTCGTCTACGATGGTATCCTCAACGTTCTCGGCATATGAAGGCGCGAGTTCATCCTTAGACACGGAGAAAAGGCCCAGTATGCTGCTGCTGTCGCTGTAGCCGAGGGCTCTCAGTAAGATCGTAGCGGGGATCTTTCTGTTTCTGTCTATCCTCACGTATACGATATCGCTGAAATCTATTTCCGTTTCAAGCCATGCTCCTCTGTTGGGGATGAGAGTTGATGCGGTTATATGCTTACCTTTGATCTTATCGTAATTCTTTTCAAAATATGCTCCGGGGGAACGCACCAGCTGACTTACGATAACACGTTCGGCTCCGTTCATTATGAATGTTCCGTTATCCGTCATGAGAGGAAACTCTCCGAAGTATATAACGTCCTCCTTCATAAGTCCCGTTTCTTTATCTACAACACGTACGCGAACCTTAAGAGGAGATGCGTATGTCGCGTCTCTTTCCTTGCATTCCTCTATTGAATAATTGGTTTTGTTTTCGAGATAATAATCTACGAATTCCAGCATCAGATTTCCCGAATAATCGGTGATCGGGGAAATATCCTTAAAGACTTCTTTCAGGCCCTCGTCCAGGAACTGCTTATATGAGCTCTTCTGAACTGCTATGAGATTAGGCATTTCCAATATTTCCTGTATACGGGAATAGCTCTGTCTCTCATTCTGACCGTACATTACCGAATGCACCATTGATAATCACCTCATGTTTTCTTCCTGCAAAGCTGTCTCAGCAAGGCTTGTCCTGAAACTATTGCGCACCGTATGATTTCATGCTATAATCCGCACATCAGGACGGGCAACAGTTGATATTGGTACTACGCACGGCGCGTTTTGCGTGCGCCAATGCACCGTTGTAATCAATCAGGCGATTACAACGCAGTTTGTTATTGTATCACGAAGCAGTCAACGCGTCAAGACGGTGATAAGGTATCTCATAAAATTAATAATTTTCACATTTTGGTTATATTGGCGGCGGTGCGATCCGGCGTTTTATATGAGAATTCGTCGAATTATATATCTTCGTATTTTATATCTTCCTATTTCATTTCAATGATGTATAATACTACCCGTGAAGGAAGGAGCGGCAGTAATGAACACAGCATTGATCCTGGCCGGCGGGAAAGGCACGCGCATGGGGGCTTCCGTGCCCAAACAATATATTTTACACAACGGTAAGCCCATACTCATACACACGTTGGAAGCATTTGCCGGACATGACGGTATAGATGACATATATATAGTATGTCCGCGGGACAGTATAGATCTGACGAGAGAAATGACCGTAAAATATAACGTGTCTAAGATAGCGGGCATTTTACCGGGAGGCGCGACGAGACGCGAATCGTCTCTTGCGGGCATACGCGCCATATCGGAGGATCACGGACGCGGTGACATAGTGCTCATACACGATGCGGCAAGACCGAATGTGTCCGCACGCATCATCTCGGAGAATATATCTGCGGCGGGCAGGTACGGCGCGTGTGAAACGGCAGTAGCCGTATGCGACACGATAGCGGTATCCGAGGACGGGCTCAGGATAAAAAATATACCCGACAGAAGGTGCCTGTACAACGTGCAGACTCCTCAGTCGTTCAGGCTCGGGGTTATATATGACGCTCACACGGCGCTTGACGATAAACTCACGGAAAGCCCCGACGCCGCAAAAGACGTAACGGACGATGCCGCTCTCATTTTACGGAACGGCGGCGATGTTTTTATTGTGGAGGGCGACAAATTGAACATCAAGATCACAACGGAGGAGGACCTCAGAATATTATACAATATAATGATTTGATATTCGGGAGGTGTTGTGAAATGTCCGGATGCTTGTGTATAGCAGGTTCTCAGAATCAGGCTTCGGCTATCGTTTCGATGCTCAGGCGCGCGGGCGTAAGAAGTGAGATCGTTCCGACGCCGCGCCGCCTCGCGGAAGGCGAAGGCTGCTCGTACAGCGTGGAAATACCGCAAAAATATGTTTCTGCCGCAATGGACATGCTGCGCCGTTCAGGCATGGACAACAGGATAGTGTGCCCGTAACGGAAAAATTTTACACTTGCTTTTTGTACGGTAAAAATATATAATCCCGCCATGGAATGTCCGGGTGTATTCCTGGGGTGTTCGACAAGAACCTGTATTTTGAACCTACATCACAAACACGGGAATCCCATGCAAGATGTTTTTAGACCGGGCCGCAAGCTAATTCCGGACTTTTGTCCGGCAGCGGAAGGTCGATATTACACGCAGGATACCCACCTAGCTCGGCTAGGTGTCAAAATATTGGGGCGGCATCCCGGGTATCCCGGATTTTTTGCAGCAGCAACCGGAGACAGTTGCTGCTGCGTTCATTTGACGCCCCTCAGCGTCCGCCGTTTATCTCACGGCCTTTACCTTGTAATCCTGAGCTTCTACTGCCTTCCTGAGGATATCGTCCCCGACTTCCTTTTCGAGTGTTACGACAGCGGTGCCGTCCGTGTGGCTTACGATTGCCTCTTTCACTCCGTCAAGCGCTTCAAGCGCCTTTTTTACGCGTGCTTCGCAGTGACCGCACATCATACCTTCGATCTCAAGAGTTCTTTTCATTCCGACAACTTCCTTTCCTTTCTTTTTTTTCATGTTGTTTTTGCGTTTTATTCTGTGATCCTTTCCGGGATCATGTATGCGTACAAAATTGAGTCTCAGAGCATTCGTAACGACACAGAAGCTTGAAAGGCTCATGGCAGCCGCGCCGAACATGGGGTTCATCTGCCACCCGAACAGATTTATAAAAACGCCGGCCGCGATAGGTATTCCTATAGTATTATATATGAACGCCCAAAACAGGTTCTCGTGTATGTTCCTGAGGGCCGCGCGGCTCAGCCTTATGGCCGCGGGCACATCGGACAGGCGGCTCTTCATCAGAACTACGTCTGCGGCGTCTATGGCAACGTCCGTTCCGGCGCCTATGGCAATGCCTATGTCCGCGGCGGTGAGCGCCGGAGCGTCATTTATCCCGTCTCCCACCATCACCACGGTGCCTTCCCGCCCAAGCTCACGTATCGCGCGTTCCTTGCCTTCCGGAAGCACGCCGGCTATCACGGTGTCGGCTCCCGCCTGAGCCGCTATGGCATCTGCGGTGCGTTTATTGTCTCCCGTAAGCATCACGACGCGTATGCCCATATTTTTCAGCTCGTTTACGGCCTCCCGACTGTCGGGTTTTATCACGTCCGCCACTGCGATTATACCGCAGAGCTCCCCTCCCCGTGAAAAATACAGGGGCGTCTTCCCTTCTCCCGAGAGGGCATCGGCTTTAAGCCTCATCTCTTCGGGTATTTCGGCAGTGCTCTTTATAAAGCTCTCGTTCCCGCCGCACAGCCGTATTCCGCCCGCGTCCGCCGTGAGGCCGTTTCCGGGGAGCGCTTTAAAACCGGTGACATCCTCCGCCTCAATGCCGCGTTCCTCCGCGCGCATGTTCACTGCTCCCGCGAGGGGATGTTCGCTCCTTTTCTCAAGCGTGTAAGCAATGCCCAGCAGTGCTTCCTCAGTATATCCTTCCGCCGGTAAAATGTCGGTGACCTGCGGTCTTCCCTCAGTGACTGTGCCCGTTTTGTCAAGTACGACAGTCTGCGCCCTGCCTGTCTTTTCAAGAGAAGCGGCAGTTTTAAACAGTATCCCGTTTCTCGCGCCCACTCCGCTTCCCACCATTATGGCGACAGGCGTGGCAAGTCCCAATGCGCACGGGCAGCTTATTACCAGCACGGATATGCCCCTTGCCAGTGCGAATCCCACCGTCCTGCCTGCTATGAGCCATATCAATGTCGTTAAAACGGCGATCGCCATCACAGCGGGAACAAATATTCCGGATACCTTATCCGCTACCTTAGCTATAGGCGCTTTTGTAGCCGCGGCATCGCTCACGAGGCGTATTATATTGGAAAGGGTCGTGTCCTCTCCGACTTTTAGTGCCTCGCAGCGTATAAAGCCCGATCGGTTCAGTGTTCCCGCGGAAACAGTCGAGCCCTCAGCTTTATCCGCAGGTATGCTCTCTCCCGTAAGAGCCGATTCATCCACCGCGCTGCTTCCTTCTGTTACCACTCCGTCAACGGGTATGTGTTCCCCCGGGCGCACGACAAATATATCGCCCTTTACGATCTGTTCTGCGGGCACCGTTATCTCGACGCCGTCCCTGATCACTGTGGCTGTTTCGGGCGCGAGCTTCATAAGGCTCTTAAGCGCGTCGGTCGTTTTACCCTTTGAGCGAGCCTCGAGCATTTTACCCAGAGTGATGAGCGTAAGTATCATGGCCGCGGACTCAAAATAAAATTCGTGCATGTGCTCATCCGGCTGCATGCCCGTCATGGCAAACAGCGAGACTGTGCTGTATATGAATGCCGCCGATGAACCGAGCGCCACGAGCGCATCCATATTGGGAGCACGATTTATGATGCTTTTGAAGCCGCTTATGAAAAACTTTCTGTTTATCACCATTATGATCTCGCACAAAAGCAGCTGCGCAAGTCCTGTCGCCATGTGATTTCCGCTGAAAAACGGCGGCAGCGGCCATCCCCACATGGCATTACCCATCGAGATGTACATGAGGGCGGCGAGGAATACGAGAGATATTATGAGACGCCGCCTGAGCGCGGGCGTTTCACGGTCTTTGAGCGTATCCCCTCCTTTAACGGACGCGCCGTAGCCTGCCCCCTGTACGGCGGATATCACGGCTTCATCCGTCGCGCTGCCCTCTACTCCCATTGAGTTTGTGAGCAGGCTTACGGAGCATGATCTCACTCCGGGCACCTTTGATACTGCCTTCTCTATGCGCGCACTGCACGCGGCGCAGCTCATTCCCGTAATATTATACTGTCTCATATGGAACGCTCCTTTATTTCATAAGCTTCTGAAGTATGGCAACAAGCTCGTCGATCACGTCGTCCTTTCCCTCTCTTATATCGCGCACGACGCACGTGCGAAGGTGGCTTGCTATAAGATCCTTATTAAATGAATTCACAGCCGCGTTTACGGCCGCTGACTGAACAAGTATGTCGGCACAGTACGCATTTTTCTCTATCATACCTTTTATGCCCCGTATCTGGCCTTCTATGCGGCTGAGTCTGTTCATGAGCTTTTTTTGTTCTTCTCCGCTTCGCACCGTTGTCTTTGCGCAGCACTCACATTTTTCCTTTTTTGCCATGTTTTTATCTCCCGGTGTTACATGATCTGTTTTATTATATGTTAAAATACCCCCATAGGGTATACATATTGTATACCCTATGGGGGTATCGGTCAAGAGCTTTTTTAAAAACTTCTCAAAATTTTTAAGCGGTCACTTGCCCTTGTTCATTTTCTTCCAGCTGTCTTTGAGTGAAACTGTCCTGTTGAATACGGGCTTTTCTCTCGTATGGTCGTCGTCGGCGCTGAAGAAACCGTTCCTTAAGAACTGGAAATGAGCGTTTTTATCGCAGTTTGCGACATACGGCTCCACAAAAGCATTTTTGCAGACCGTAAGCGAATCGGGGTTCAGCTTCTCCGTGAAATCCCTTCCGTCCGAGTCATCCATGGGATCCGGGTCGGCAAAAAGCTGATCGTAGAGCCTTATTTCCGCAGGGACTGCGTCACGCGCCGAGACCCAGTGTATTGTGCCCTTTACTTTTCTGTCCGGCAGCCAGCCGCCCCTCGATGCCGGGTCATACGTGCAGTGAACGACGGTCACATTGCCGTTTTCATCTGTCTCATAGGACGTTGCCCTTACGTAGTACGCATATTTGAGGCGCACCTCGTTGCCCGGGAACAGGCGGAAATATCCCTTTACGGGCTCCGCCATGAAGTCCTCTCTTTCTATATACAGCTCTCTCGAAAAGCTTACCTTGCGCATTCCCATTTCGGGATTTTCGGGATTTACCTCCGCATCGAATTCCTCCGTGGTATCCTTGTCATAGTTATCTATAACAAGTTTTATGGGATCCAATACGGCCATGCCGCGGGGCGCGATCTTATTAAGATCCTCGCGTATACAGTATTCCAGCAGACCGTAATCCGCCACACTGTTGCTCGTTGAAACGCCCACCGCATCTATAAAATTCCTTATTGATGCCGGCGTATAGCCTCTGCGTCTGAGCCCGCAGAGGGTCGGCATGCGCGGATCGTCCCAGCCGCTCACCGTGCCCGACTCAACCATTTTACGGAGATATCTCTTGCTCATCATGGTATACGTTATATTGAGCCGCGCGAATTCGTTCTGACAGGGCGCGGGATCGAACGGCCCGCATTTTTCAACAACCCAATCGTAAAGCGGTCTGTGATCCTTAAAGCCGAGATCGCACAGTGAATGCGTTATACCTTCAAATGCGTCCTCGAGCGGGTGCGCGAAATCGTACATGGGGTAGATGCACCACGCGTCGCCCGAATGGTGATGTGTCGCGTGGACTATCCTGTATATGACAGGGTCTCTCATGTTTATATTAGGCGACGCCATGTCTATCTTCGCCCTCAGCACGCGGCTCCCGTCCGTGAACTCTCCCGCTTTCATCCTGCGGAACAGATCGAGATTGTCATCTATGCTGCGCTCCCTGTAGGGGCTGTTTATACCCGGCTCCGTGAGCGTGCCGCGGTAATCTCTTATTTCGTCCGCGTTAAGGTCGCACACATACGCAAGGCCCTTCTTTATGAGCTTTTCCGCACATTCATACATGCGCGGGAAATAATCCGACGCGTAAAATACATTTTTCCACGAGTAGCCGAGCCATTTCACGTCATTCATTATGGCGTCCACATACTCTGTGTCCTCCTTGCTCGGATTGGTGTCGTCGAACCGCAGATTGCAGTACCCGCCGTATTTTTCAGCCGTGCCGAAGTCGATGCATATGGCCTTTGCATGTCCTATGTGGAGATAGCCGTTCGGCTCGGGAGGGAAACGCGTATATACCGTCTTGCCGTAATATCTTCCGCCTTCTTTTATATCGTTTTCTACTATATCGTGAATAAAATTGCTGCTCGCTTCCATTATATGTCAGCTCCTTTCTCAGCCCTCAAGCTCTTTTTCAAGCTTTGATATTCCCGCTTCTATCCTTTTCATCGTCTCGCCTCGCCCCAATATCTCCGCAAGCTCCGTGGCGCCTCCGGGGCTTACTTCCCTTCCGCTGAGAGCCGTTCTCACGGGCCAGAGTATCTGACTGTTCTTCATTTCGTTTTCCGATGCGAGCAGGCAGAACGCCTCGTAGAGTTTGGGAGACGTCCATTCATGCTCAAGCTCATCATTCCGTAAAATGAGGTCGCGTGTCAGTTTAAGGGCTCTTAGCGATATCTCGCGGTCGGTCTTCATTTTCTTATGGCAGTATATCTCGCTGCTGTATTCGGGAAGCTCCCTGAAGAAGCTTATCTTATCCGGTATGTCGGTGAGTATCTCTGTTCTCTGCTGTATCAGCGCCGATATTTTACCGATATCGCAGGCGCTGTTTCCGAGCGCCTCCTCTATATACGGCCTTGCAAGGGCTGTGAAATCCTCCGGGGAGAGCTTCCTTATATATTCGGCGTTCATCCACTTGAGCTTCTCCGTGTCGAAAATGGAAGGGGATTTGTTGAGCCCTTCTATCGTAAAATCCTCCTCGAGCTCTTTAAGGGTGTAAAACTCTCTCGTCCCTCCCGGACTCCATCCGAGGAGCGCTATATAATTCAGTATCGCCTCCGGCAGATAGCCTTTCTTTACGAGATCCTGGAAGGATGCGTCGCCGTTTCTCTTGGAGAGCTTGTTGTGAGCGTCCTTCATTATGCTCGGAAGATGGATGTATACCGGTATGTCCCATCCGAACGACTGATAGAGTATATTGTATTTCGGAGTGGAAGAAAGGTATTCGTTGCCTCTTACCACATGCGTTATCTTCATGAGATGGTCGTCTACGACGTTCGCGAAATTATACGTAGGCATTCCGTCGGATTTTATGAGTATCTGGTCGTCAAGTGTGTCATTGTCGACCGTTATGTCCCCGTATACCACATCGGTAAATGTCGTTCTGCCCTCGCGCGGCACCTTCTGTCTTATCACGAACGGCTTGCCTTCGGCGAGGTTCCTCTCCACCTCCTCTTTTGTAAGGGAAAGGCAGTGTCTGTCGTATGTGAAGGATGCGCCCTCGGATTCTCTTAATGAATCAAGACGTTCCTTCGTGCAAAAGCAGTAATACGCGGCGCCTTTTTCTATCAATTGTCGGGCATATTCCATATATATGCCGCGTCTTTCGCTCTGTATATACGGGCCGTAGTCTCCTCCCACGCCGGGGCCTTCGTCATATGATATCCCGGTTGCTTTAAGCGTATCGTATACGACGTCCATAGCGCCCTCTACGTAGCGCTCCTGATCCGTGTCTTCGATCCTCAATATAAATTTACCGCCCTGAGATCTTGCTATCAGGTACTCATATAAAGCTGTTCTTAAATTTCCGATATGCATAAAGCCCGTCGGGCTCGGAGCAAACCTTGTTCTGACTTCTCCCATACGTCTTGTCCTTTCTCTGCAGTGCAGTATGATGATCATGTAAAGGCAAAAACCTTTGTAAATAATAAAGCCAAAAATGAATAAAGTCAATAATACGCACTGTTCATGCGCAATATTATACGTTGACACAGCGGGCGCGATACATTATCATGGCAGGAGCGAAGGTGCTTCTGATATATGTATTTTACAGGCGGGACGGGAATCGGTCATGGACATTAAACATAGTATATGCCGTCGATACGCGAGGTCACGGCGGCACGCCCCGCGGCAGCGCGCCGTTTACAATACGCGTATTTGCACACGATCTTTATGAATTCATGAATGAGCATGAGATCCGGAAGGCACATATACCGGGGTTTTCGGACGGTGCGAATACGGCCATGATATTTGCGTTAAAATATCCCGATATGGTAAATAAGCTCATTTTAAACGGAGGGAATCTGTACCCCGCCGGTTTGAGATTCGGGGTCAGGCTTCAGATCGAACTCGGTTACTTTATAGCGAAGCGCTTTGATACTATGAAGCGCCGTGCCGAAATGCTGAGACTCATGGTAAAGGATCCTGACATAAGGCCCGAGGAGCTCATAGCGGGCAGCATACCGGGCTCTGTTCTCGTTTTCGTAAAAGGCTCGCATTTTGCGGCAAATGAGAATCCGGAGGATTTCAACAAAGCGGTGCTGGACTTTCTCGCGCAAGACCCTCTGTCTTAAGTCTCTTATATCAGAGATACATGTTTTTGTATTCCATCCTCTTTTTTATCTCGCTTCTTTTTTTAAAATCCGAGATCGAACGTATGTTATATTTATAGCAGCAGTCGCGGCATATGGATATGTCGCCCTTTCTCGTAAGGCGCATGCTTACGGGCGTATGGTATCTGAAATATGTACGGAATTTTACCCTGCCGCAGCAGCCGCATCTCGGGAAAATGAGTGGTTTGAATATCACGGCGCCGAGCGCGGCGGATGCCGATATGAAAATGAGTATTTTGATCGCTGCGGTCATAATGTTACCTCTTCTTTGTCATAATGTTTCTCCGTATCTGTTCTTTATATGATATGCGCCCGGCGCAGGATATATTCATAAGCCGTGCTCCGGGCGCAGGATGCTAAACAACCTTTATCACTGATTCTGTGAACCTGTATAATAGTTGTTTCCTGTATAGCTTTCAAATACCTTACGGACTATATTTCCGCCGATCGTTCCCGCTTCTTTCGAAGTCAGATCGCCGTTATAGCCATCCTTAAGGTTTACGCCTGTTTCTTTTGCTATTTCATATTTAAGCTTATCAAAAGATGTTTTACTTTTACTGTTAGACATAACTGTTACCTCCTCATCCGTATTTTACCGCAGTCGGAAGGAATACGGCGCCGCGCCATGCGCGGCAATATTATTATTATTCATATCCGATTATATATTCCGGTAATTATTCCCTTATTGCTTCGTGATTTCTGAAAAGCAGACTTATCGAATAAATTCCCGCGACTCCTACCAGTGAATATATTATCCTGCTCACTGTAGAAGAAGCGCCGCCGAACAATGCGGCAACAAAGTCAAATCGGAACAAACCGACAGAAAGCCAGACTATCGCGCCTACTATCACAAGTATGAGCGCTATCCTGTCCAAACCGTTTCTTGCCATAGGGATTCAGCTCCTTTCCGCATTTTTGCCGAACATAACAGTTTCACAACTGTCGGTATTAGGGTGACCAAAAAAATAAAAATTATTACACGGTATTGCAAATTAAAAAATTTTAGATTAGTATTCAGTCCGCTATGAAGACATATATCTTAAACGGAAGCAACGACATATCCTGCACGCAAGCCTGTGAAAATCTTTCCGGGAACATTTCACCTGGTTCGTACGTCCTGCGTCTGCCGCCGTGCAGCCATCTTCCCGAGCCCGAGCAATATCACGCGGACATGCGTTTCTGCAAGATATCGGAGGATCTTCTCGTCTGTTCTCCGGAGGATTTTAAAAGTGATATTACGCGTCAGCTTGAGCGGCGCGGCATACGCGTCGTGTCCGGCGTCACTGACATTAAAGGTCCGTACCCGCACAATATCGCGTACAATGTACTCCGTGCGGGCAGCGTTTCTTTTCACAATACGAGATATACGGATCCCCGTCTTAAGGAATTCCTGTGCGCCTCTTCGTATTCTTTATTGCACGTAAATCAGGGCTATGCCGGCTGCTCGTCCGTGGCCGTGCCCGTAAGTGCGGGCGGCATGCTTGTGATATCGTCGGATATGGGGATCGTGTCCGCAATAAAAAAGGCGGATATCCCCGCCCTTTATACCGAATATTTTACCGATACGGACAGCATTTTACTCGAAGGCCTCGATCACGGCTTTATAGGCGGCTGCTGCGGCTACGACCCGGACGCCGGTCTTCTCGTGTGCGGTAAAATAAACGGACAGTTCAGGAAGCTGTCCGCGGTCTACGGTTTTGATGTTGTTTCTGTTTATGACGGTCCTCTTACCGATATAGGCGGCATACTTATTATGTAGCGCCTGTTCCCATATCTATGAGCCCCAAGCTTATTTTGAGCGCATAGTCTATTTTACCCATGCTCTGCGGCCCTATATGGCACACCTTTTCTCTCAGGCGCCGTTTATCTATCGTGCGGAGCTGTTCGAGAAGTATTACTGAATCCTTGGCTATACCGAATTTATCGGCGTTTATTTCAAGATGTGTGGGGAGCTTCGATTTATTTATCTGCGATGTTATTGCCGCTACTATCACAGTCGGACTGTATTTATTTCCTATATCGTTCTGAATTATCAGCACCGGCCGTATGCCGCCCTGCTCCGAGCCGACTACGGGGCTGAGATCGGCATAATATATATCGCCACGCTTTACTGAAAGCACAAAACCACTCCGTTTCAATTCATTCTGTCATTCTGCAAACCAGAGCTCCTGTTCGGCTGCGTAAAATTCTTCTGATATTTTCAGGTTTATATCAGCCATTTCACGATATCCGCCTATCATCTGCTCGCGCAGCTTTCTCTTTTCGGCGTCGCTTAAGGCGCAGTCCCGCGATCTGTCAGCGGCATCGCTTCCGGTTTTGCTTTTTTTATTTTTTACGGTATTCGCCGTATTATCCTGTTTACGGCGGTCATCCGCGGGAATAGGCCCGACTCTTCTGTCTGCCGCTGCCATATAAACCCTCCTATCACATTGTATCCATTTTTCCGAAGTAAATTCACCTGATATCGCCGACTTTGTAAAATAAATTTTACACCGCCCCGTACTGCCCTGCGCCGATCTACACTCCTATACTAACCTGTTCATTGTTTCTATTATGCTCCCGTCTTTTATGTAAAGGCGCGGCACACGTCTCCCTACCGCGCATATGACTTCATAATTCACTGTCCCCGCGATCGATGCTATCTCATCTGCGTCCGGGACTCCTTCTCCTTTGCCGAACAGTATCACGGTATCTCCTACCGAAACCTCCCCGTGTTTTCCCGCGTCCGTTACGTCTATCATCATCTGATCCATGCATACTCTGCCTGTGATGCGCGCCCGCATGTGCGTTTTCTCATGGCACACGGAAGCGCCGTTTCCGAGTACTCTGAAATAGCCGTCCGCATACCCCGCCGGCACCGTGGCTATAAGCTTTCTTCCGTCTGACCGATATGTGCGGCCGTAGCTTATGAAACAGCCTTCTTCAACTGTTTTCAGGTATGAGATTGCCGATCTGAGCGTCATGGCCGGCACGAGCTCCGTGCCCGCGCTCATTTTACGCACTTCCTCCGAGGGCCAGAGCCCGTACATTATTATACCGGCGCGCACCATGTCCATGTGCATATCCGGAAAACGTATTATCGCGGCGCTGTTTGCGGCATGTCTGTAGGGCACGCGGCGCCCGGTCGCTTCTTCGATCAGTCTGCATGTTTCGCAAAATTCTCTGTATTGCATTTTCGTATATTCATCCGCGTCCTCCGTGCATTCGTCGGCGGAGGCGAAATGCGTAAAAATACCTTCTGTTTCTATTCCTTTGAGCGACGCTATTTTTGCGGCCTCCGCAGGCGCGTTTTTACGCGTAAAACCTATACGCCCCATTCCCGTGTCTATTTTCAGGTGTATTTTTGCTTTTGTGTTCAGCCTTTCGGCGGCTTCCGACAGGGTGCGCGCCATTTCATACGAGTATACGGACTGCCTTATGTCGTTTTTAACGATCGCTTCAGCGTATTCCGGTTCATTGTCGCTCAGTATCAGTATGGGCGCGCTTATGCCTGCGTTCCTGAGCTCGAGCGCCTCCTCGAGCATTGACACTCCGAGCCATGATGCTCCGTTTTCGAGAGCTGTTTTCGCCGCCTGCACCGCTCCGTGCCCGTAAGCATCTGCCTTTACGACGCTCATCACGCACGCCGATCTTTCGGTCATTGCCCGTATCCTGCGCATATTGAGGGCTATCGCGTCAAGATCTATTTCAGCCCACGTCCTGCGCGTATATTCACATCCCATATCTGTGTACCTCTTTCAGCATTTCGATCAGATCTCCGGCAGTTACGGCTCTCTGACCGTATCTTTGCGCTGCGATATCTCCGCATAAGCCGTGTATGTACGCACCGCACCGTGCCATGTCGTACAGCGGCGTTCCCGATCTGTCCGACGCCGCTATGCCCGCTATGATGCCTGCCAGAACATCTCCGCTTCCGCCCGTAGCCATTCCCGGATTACCGCTCGTGTTCACGTGGCATATTTTATCCCCCGTATGTAAAATCTCCGCTGTCAGCGTTCTGTTTCCTTTGAGCAGTGTCACGGCTCCCGTCATGCCGCAGGCCTTAAACGCGGCTTCTTCTCTGTTTTCGTTTATATATTTTATATTCATTCCGGTAAGGCGTGAAAGCTCCGCAGCGTGCGGCGTTATCACGAGACGCGCCCTGTTATCGGGCGCGCCGGATACAAGGCCGCACGCGTACCTTTTTAGTGCAGCGCTGTCGCCCGTAAATGCATTCAGTCCGTCTGCATCGAGAACTACTGTCACTCCGCTTCCTTCAAGCTCCGAAAGCACCTCATACACGAACTGCTTTGTCTGTATGCGACGCCCTATTCCGGGGCCTATCACGGCGACGCTTTTGGCCGCCGCTCCCGCGCGCGCCCCTTCAAGATCGGCTCTTATCATATCTGCCGCGCGCGCCGCATGCTCTTCTGTAAAATATTCCGATTCTCTGTCAAGTTCTGTTTTGACTGCCTCCGGGCAGAGTATTTCGTACGTGCTCATGAGCTTCCCGGGTGCGAGCATATACACAAGCCCCGCTCCGGCCCTCAGCGCCGCTCTTGCACACATGACTGCGGCGCCGGTCATTCCGTATGAGCCCGCAAGAATATATACGCGGCCATAGTCGCCTTTATGAGTATCGGGCTTCCTGGCCGCATTGTAATAGGCAAGCATCTCTGCCTGTCCCGTATATTCCATGTCAGCGTCTTCTCCAATCATCTTCCGGATTTACATATGTCTGTTTTTTCTTTCTGAGCCAATGAACGATCCCTTCTATGATAAAGAAAAGACATACGAGAAATATTATGAGCATAAATGCTATCTGTCCGCCGCTGTTGCCTGTTCCGTCGGGCGTTGCATCGAATGCCTGCGCGTTGTCATCGTGTGGCGTGGGCGCAGGCGTTTCACCGTCTGAAGGCGACGGAACCGCATCCGTGCCTGATATTTCCTCCGTCGGTGATATGACAGACGGCGTTGTAACAGGGACTGTGCTGCCTTCGTCGGCGCTGTCATGCGCAGCAGACGGCGCCGCAGCCGCGATCGACGCGGAAACAGATGTCATTACAAGTGCGAATGCTATTATGAACAGTATAAATATTTTACAGTATGATCTTCGCAAGGGATCACCGCTTTCTGAGATTATTGTGTGTATTTTACACGAATTTATTTGCAATTACAACTGCGGCAAGCAGCGCGCAGGTTATCACGGACAGCACGGCATCTATATATGTGAATCTGAGCATCCTGTATTTCGTACGGCCTTCCCCGCCTCTGTAACACCTTGCATTCATTGCCATTGCGAGCTCATCGGCCTTTCTCCAGGCGCCCACGAACATAGGCACTATTATCGGTATATAGCTTTTTATTTTTTTTATTATATTTTTGCTGTCAAAATCGGCTCCCCGCGCTGTCTGAGCTTTTATTATACGTTCTGTTTCTTCCGAGAATGTTGGTATGAATCTGAGTGCGATGCTCATTATCATGGCTATCTCATGCGCCGGAAAATGTATTTTTTTCAGCGGCGACATAAGACTTTCCAAGCCGTCCGTCATCATAACGGATGTTGTCGTATACGTGAGTACGGACGATGCCAACACGAGCAATATCACTCTGAGCAGCATTTTCAGCGCAAAATACACTGATTCTTTATAAACGGTTATCTTCCAAAAGCTGACAAGCACCGTGGTGCCTCCGTAGAAAAAAATATTCAGCACGACGGTCATCGCCATCATTATGATGAGCGGTCTGAGGCTTCTGAGTATCTTGCATATATTTATATGCGCGCATATAAATGCTGCCGCCAGAAGGGCTGCGGATGCAATGTACGACACATAGCTTTTCGACATGAGCACCGCGACCATATAGACAAGTGTTAAAATAAATTTTGTGCGCGGATCCGCTTTATGGAGCGCAGAGTTTCCGGGAACGTACTGTCCTATCGCTATCTTCATTTTTCCGCCTCCGCCGCTTGTCCGCATGCGGTTCCTTTATCGATCACGCGCAGCACCTCGCACGCCGCTTCTTCCACTGTAAGTATGTCCCTGCGTATGCCTGCTTCGGGGAAACGTTCCGCAAGGCGGCTGAATACATCTGTCATCAGAGGTACATCAAGACATATTTCTCTGAGCCTTTTCACATTTTTGAATATTTCACGCGGCGTCCCCGTCATTTCGACGCCTCCGTCATTCATGACTATTATATTATCCGCAAGCTCCGCTATATCCTCCATGCTGTGTGACACAAGTATCACCGTCACTCCGTTTTTATCGCACAGATCTTTTGTGAGCTTCAATATCTCCTTCCTTCCCTCCGGATCAAGACCGGCGGCCGGTTCGTCGAGCACAAGTATGTCGGGATTCATTACCGTTATTCCCGCTATTGCCACGCGCCTTTTCTGTCCTCCCGAGAGCTCGTAAACAGATCTGTCAAGCGTATCATGCGTAAGTCCCGTTTTTCGTGCCGCATCTTCTACGCGCCTGCGTTCCTCTTCTTCGGTAAGCTTTTCGCCCCTCAGCCCGAAGGCTATATCACGGTAAACGGTTGATTCAAACAGCTGATATTCGGGATACTGGAAAACGAGTCCTACCTTTTTTCTCATTTCCTTCACATCGCTGCCTTCGGTAAGCTTCCCGTTTATATATATCTTGCCGCTGTCAGGGCGCAGAAGTCCGTTAAAATGCTGTATAAGTGTCGATTTGCCGCATCCCGTATGACCTATAATTCCCGTAAAAGTTCCCGCCTCTATCTGAAAGCTCACGTTATCCAGGGCTTTTTTCTCAAACGGCGTTTTTTTCATATATGTGTATGATATGTTCTCAACCTTAAGTGCAGTCATACGCATCACCTCACGCAAAGCTTTCCCCGGTAAAATGCAAGTCAGACAGCAGTTCCGACAATGCTTCGAAGCATTCATCGCCGGTCAATACCGTGCCGCGTACAGGAACACCCTTATCTCTTAATACCTCTGCCAGCTCCGCTGCCTTAGGCAATTCAAGACCGGCTTCTTCCACAAGCCTTCTGTTCCTGAAAAGCTCTGACGGAGCCGTATCGGCAATGATTTTACCGCTTTCGATCAATATGACCCTGTCTGCGCAGCATACCTCTTCCATATGGTGTGTTATATCGACTATCGTTATGCCGTTTTCTTTATTGAGTCTGTGCGCGAGCTCCATGACCTCTCTGCGCCCGGACGGATCCAGCATGGCCGTAGCTTCGTCAAATACGATACACTCCGGCCGCATGGCAGTTATTCCGGCTATCGCGCATCTTTGTTTCTGCCCTCCTGACAGTAAATGAGGCTGCGTACTTCTTTCTTTTTCAAGCCTCACAGTCAGAAGCGCTCTGTCAATTCTCTCATGCATTTCATCACGCGAAAGTCCGATATTCTCAAGTCCGAATGCTATATCATCTTCTACTGTGGCTCCTACGATCTGACTGTCCGGATTCTGGAATACCATGCCTACCGTTCTTCTTATATCCCACACTTCAGATTCATCCGATGTATCTTTGCCGTTTACATATACTTTACCGTATGTGGGTATAAGAAGTGCATTCATCAGTTTCGCGAGAGTGGATTTACCGGAACCGTTTCTTCCTGCTATCGCCGTGAATTCACCTTTTTTTATTGTTAAATCCGCGTTTTCTATTGCATATTTTATATTATCCGCGTCACTCGTATAGCTGTACGAAACATTTTCAAATCTGATAAAATCATCCGTCATTGCCGTGCTTACCCCAAAAATATTTATGTGCCTTGTCAAAAGCGGGAACCATCAGTAAAGACGGTCCCCGCTTTAAAATCTCTTAATATTTACCTGCTCACATCATATGCATCATGCAATATGGTCATACAAGCTCGATTATGGCCATCGGCGCAGCATCGCCGCGTCTTGCACCGGTCTTGTATATACGTGTATAACCGCCCTTGCGTTCCTTATATTTCGGAGCTATCTCATCAAAGAGTTTGTTGACAACGTTTACATTATTGCCTTCGACATCTTTTACTTTATACACCCACTCGATCACCTGTTTTCTGGCAGCAAGTCTCGACGGATTATCTATACGCACAAGCTCCGTCTTGATCTCACGGTCAGCAAACTTTGTATATTTCTTACCGTTTTTGGATGTAACGACTGTCGTATTTCGCTTACCCTTTGAATCTGTAGGTACCTTACTGACTTTAGCCTGCTTCGTTGTGAAATTATCGGCTTCACGCACAGCTTTGGCTATTATTCTTTCTGCAATACTCTGCACTTCTTTTGCTCTTGTCTCCGTTGTTACAACAGAGCCGTTCTGCAAAAGTGCCGTAACAAGACCTCTGAGCATTGCCTTTCTTTGGTCCGATGTCCGGCCAAGCTTTCTATATGCCATTTCAATTATCCTCCTGTCTAATACTGTTATCGCGTATGAACATCATACATCATCTTTTTTGAGAGAGAGTCCCAGTGATTCCAGCTTTTGAATTACCTCTTCAAGAGACTTTCTTCCGAGATTCCGAACCTTCATCATTTCTTCTTCCGTCTTGTCTGCAAGGTCGCCTACTGTATTTACCGCAGCACGCTTAAGACAATTGTAAGAACGCACTGAAAGATCCAGATCTTCAATATTCATCTCCAATACTTTTTCGGTCTTACAAGGATTGTCCTTCTCGATAACAACCGGCTTTTCTTCTTCCTCTTCATCAAGATTCAGGAAGAGAGAGAAATGATCTATCAATATTTTTGCACTCTCACTGATAGCCTCTTTAGGAGTCAGCGCACCGTTTGTCCAGACCTCGATCGTGAGCTTGTCATAGTCCGTAACATTGCCGACACGCGTATTCTCCACCTGATAATTCGCCTTTTTTATAGGTGAGAAAAGCGAATCTACGGGAATTACGCTGAAAGGCATATTCGGGGTTTTATTCTTGTCTGCAGATCTCCATCCTCTTGACGTGCCGACTTCGATCTCAACGGAAAATTCAGCATCGCCGTTAAGCGTCGCTATATGCTGTTCCGGATTCAGAACCTCTATATCGGAATCGCATATAATATCGGCAGCTGTAACCTCACCTTTGTCCGATTTGTTTATCATCACGACTTTAGTCACATCCGGGTCGTCATCATAAATCTTAAATGCAACAGACTTTATATTTAATATAATCTCCGTAACATCTTCTACGACACCGGGTATTGCAGTAAATTCATGACACGCGCCCTTAACTTTAATACTGGTAGCGGCCGAACCGGGCAAAGACGAAAGAAGAATTCTCCTGAGTGAATTTCCTAACGTAGTTCCGTATCCTCTTTCAAGGGGTTCTATGACGAATTTTCCGTATCTTTCGGATTCGTCTGTTTCCACGCATTCTATCCTCGGCTTTTCAATTTCAATCACGGTAATCCCTCCTTAGACTTCCGATACACTCAACGAAATTACTTACTGTACAACTCAACGATCAAGTGCTCCTGTATCGGCAGATCAATGTCTTCACGTTTCGGAATCGCAAGCACTGTGCCTTCCATCGTCTCTTCATTTAACGAAAGCCACTCCGGTCTTGTACGTCCTCCCGTTACCTCAAGTATCTGTCCTATTCTTTCATTCGACCTGCTCTTCTGGCATACAGCGATCACGTCATTTGCGGATACGAGATAGGACGGAATATTAACCCGCTTTCCGTTTACCGTAAAATGTCCGTGCAATACCAGCTGTCTCGCTTCGGCTCTCGATGTTCCGAGTCCGAGGCGGTATGCCACATTGTCAAGTCTTCTTTCAAGAAGAGTAAGCAGATTTTCACCCGTAACGCCCTTCTTTTTATTGGCAAGCTCATAATATGTGTGGAACTGCTTTTCAAGCAGACCGTAATATCTCTTTACCTTTTGCTTTTCTCTGAGCTGCAAACAATACTCAGACTGTTTCTTCCTTCCCTGTCCGTGCTGTCCGGGAGCATACGCTCTCTTGGGCTTAGACACGGGGCATTTTTCTGTATAACACTTTGTGCCTTTGAGAAAAAGCTTTTCACCCTCTCTTCTGCAAAGTCTGCACGATGCGTCATTATATCTCGCCATCTGATTACACCTCCGAATTAAACTCTTCTTCTCTTGGGCGGCCTGCATCCGTTGTGCGGTATCGGGGTCTCGTCCTTAATGAGAGTAACGTCAAGTCCTGCAACCTGCAGTGCTCGTATAGCTGACTCTCTACCTGCTCCGGGACCTCTTACATATACTTCAACAGATTTAAGTCCGTGTTCCATCGCTGCCTTTGCTGCAGTCTCTGCGGCTGACTGTGCCGCAAACGGCGTACTCTTTTTTGAACCTCTGAATCCGAGTCCGCCCGCACTTGCCCATGAGATCGCGTTTCCGGATTTATCTGTTATTGTTACGATCGTATTATTAAAAGTGGAACGAATATGTGCCTGACCGTATTCAATGTATTTACGTTCTTTTCTCTTACCTTTGACAGTCCTTTTGGTCTTAACAGCCATAATCAAACCTCCTTATTTCTTCTTGCCTGCTACAGTTTTGCTCGGGCCTTTTCTCGTACGGGCATTGGTCTTAGTCCTCTGTCCTCTTACCGGAAGTCCCATCTTATGGCGTCTGCCCCTGTAGCAGCCAATTTCCATCAGACGTTTGATATTGAGTGAAACCTCTCTGCGTACGTCTCCCTCAACTACATATTCTCTGTCTATTATATCTCTCAACTTTCCGACCTCGTCGTCAGTCAGATCTCTGACTCTTGTATCCGGATTGATACCGGTTTTGGAAAGTATCTCATTTGATTTTGATCTGCCTATACCGTAAATGTATGTCAGTCCGATCTCTACACGTTTTTCTCTCGGCAAGTCCACACCTGCAATTCGAGCCATTCGCAAAAACACCTCCGTAAAATGTTCATTCTAATTTTTGCTTTATAGTAAATAAAATATATATCAACATTCCGAAGCTCATGTTATACATGCAGCCGCACTCCGAAACGATAATGATCTATGCTTCTCAAAGAGAAGCAGTACAACACTTATCCTTGCTTTTGCTTGTGCTTCGGATAAGCATCACATATAACCATCACTTTACCTTTTCTCTTTATAACCTTGCATTTATCGCATATCGGCTTTACTGACGGTCTTACTTTCATGGCACAAACCTCCTTCACTTTCTCCATACGATCCGACCGCGATCGAGATCATACGGTGACAATTCCAGGGTGACATGGTCACCCTTAACTATCTTGATATAATTAGTCCTGAGCTTACCGGATATATGAGCGATCACTATATGTCCGTTGGCAAGCTCAACCTTAAAAACACAGTTCGGAAGCACTTCGGCTATAACGCCTTCAACTTCAATCAGGTCTTCTTTAGACAAGCTTTCATCCTCCCTAAATCCTAAATCGTTAAGATCTGAGGCTCATCATCCGTCACGATAACAGTGTTCTCATAATGTGCGGACAATTTGCCGTCTTTTGTATATACAGTCCACTTGTTCGCAGCGATCTTCACTGCATACGAGCCTTCGTTGATCATCGGCTCTATGGCAAGCGCCATTCCTGCGACAAGACGGTGACCGCGCCTGTTTGTGCGAAAATTCGGTATCTCCGGATCCTCATGCAGATCACGGCCGACACCATGACCTGTATAATCGCGAACAACAGAATAACCAAACGATTCTGCATAGTCCTGAATGGCTCCTGATATATCGGATATGCGACAATTCGGCTTAACGAATTTCAGTCCTTCAAAAAAGCTCTGCCGAGTCACATCGATGAGCTTTCTCGCTTCTGCGGAAATGCTGCCTACCGGGAAGGTCCTCGCAGCATCACTGTGAAATCCTTCGTAATAGACACCCGCATCAATACTTACAATATCGCCGTTTCTGAGTTTTCGCTCATCCGGTATACCGTGGATCACTTCACTGTTTACAGAGGCACATATCGCTCCGGGGAATTTAATTCCGCCGTAATAATTGGGAACTCCCAGGAAAGACGGCGAAGCGCCACTCTTTATTATATATTCTGAAGCAATTCTGTCAAGTTCTTTTGTCGTTATACCCGGTAAAATATTCTCTTCTATCTTCCTCAGCACTTCTGATAATATCTTACCCGAATCCCGCATCTTTTCTATTTCGGATTTTGATTTTATATTTATCATAACAAATCAAATACCTTTCAGACCGAGAGCGTACAATGTATTCTGTAAGGATTCGGAAATAGAATTCTCACTGCGTACATTAAGAAGCTTTCCCCTGTGTCTGTAAAATTCCACGAGCGGTTCCGTTGTTTTGTGGTATTCCTCGATCCTATGCCTGATCACATCTGCCCTGTCATCATTACGCTGAACAAGCTGTGAACCGCATTTACACATATTCCCTTCAGCCGGATTGAATTTCAGATGATAAGTATCTCCGCAAGCAGGACAAACTCTTCTGTAGGAAAGGCGTTCAACGATTATGTCATCATCTACGACGATATTTATTATCCAATCGATCTTACGCCCGGATTCCCCGAGCATCCTTTCAAGCGCTTCCGCCTGAGGGATAGAACGGGGAAATCCGTCTAATATAAAGCCTTTATCGCAATCTGCCTGTGACAGACGATCTCTGACGATACCGATCGTTATTTCATCGGGAACAAGCTCTCCCTTTGAAATATATGAATTCGCTATCGCTCCGAGTTCAGTATTACGCTTGATATTATCTCTGAAAATATCACCGGTGGAGATGTGAGGAATCTGCAATATTTTTGAAAGTTCAAATGCCTGCGTGCCTTTGCCGGCTCCCGGCGCTCCCAATAATATTAAATTCATCATAACCTCCGACAGACCGATCAATCCAGGAATCCCTTGTAGTTTCTCATGAGGAGCTGGGATTCGAGCTGTCTTACAGTCTCAAGCGCAACACCCACGAGGATCAAAACGGTCGTACCGCCGAACCACAGATTAACATTGCCTATGTCTTCCTGAATGTAGGAAGCGATCTTCTGAAGCAAGGACGGTCCGACGGCGAGGATCGCAAGGAATATAGCACCGAACCATGTGATCCTGTGCGATGTCTTTTTGATGTAATCCGCTGTAGGCGCGCCCGGCCTCAATCCGGGGACGAATCCTCCGTTTTTCTTAAGGTTATTTGCTATATCTACCGGATCAAAATATACTATGTTATAGAAGAATGTGAATCCTACTATAAGAAGAGCATATATTATAATGTACAGCCATCCGCTTCCGTTAGAAAAAGATGTTATCGCCTTTGATATACTGCCGTTCGTACCTATAAATGATACTATCGTGACAGGGAACTGCAGCATTGACATAGCAAATATTATAGGAAGCACTCCCGATGAGTTTACTTTGATCGGAATATTTGTGCTCTGTCCGCCATATATCTTTCTGCCGACTACGCGCTTTGCATACTGAACCGGAATACGTCTTTCACCGCTTTCCATCCAGACAACTGCAACTATTACAGCGAGGAAAACGAGAAGCACTGCAACCACAAATATAATTCTTATATACAAAGCTATATTCATGGCCTCGCCTGTCAGTATGGCGTAAAGCGATACCGCGGCACTGGGCGCTCCTGCAACAATACCGGCAAAAATGATTATCGAAATTCCGTTTCCTATTCCGAGTTCCGTTATTTTGTCACCCAACCACATAAGGACCATAGTACCGGCCATAAAAGACAAAATAGCGAGCAGGAATGAAAATACATCAAAGCTGCCGGGATCGGCAAAGAGATTTATCATCATGCCGCTGTTGTTTATATTAAGGTACATCATTACCGACTGGAAAAGAGCCAGACCGAGCGTTATGAAACGCGTGATCTTTGTGAGCTTTTTTCTGCCCTCGGGGCCCTCTTTCTGCATTCTCTCGAGTGCCGGGATAGCCACCGTCAGGAGCTGAACAATAATGGACGCATTGATATACGGACTTATTGTCATTGCAAAAAGTGATACATTCTTAAATGCGCCGCCTGAAAACATATTGTATACATTGAATATGCCGTTTTGCGCAAAACTGTCAAATGCACCCGAAGAAAGTCCGGGAACCGGTACAAAACATCCTATTCTGAAGATGAGAACGAGCATGAGCGTCATAAACATTTTCTTTCTTAAGTCTTTGACTTTAAAAGCGTTAATGACAATGTCCTTAAAGTTCATCTCAGATCACCTCTGCCTTTCCTCCTGCATTTTCAATCTTTTCAGCTGCACTTTTTGTAAAACGCGTAGCTTTAACTGTTAATTTCTTGTTCAAGTCACCGTTGCCGAGAATTTTAACACCGTCATACAGCTTCCTGATAAGTCTCGCGTTCACAAGTGCCGCTGCATCGATAACAGCGCCGTCTTCGAAAATATTGAGATCCGAAACATTTACTTCGGCATATACATCTGCAAATATCTTATTGTTAAAACCTCTTTTAGGCATTCTTCTGTATAAAGGTGTCTGTCCACCTTCAAAGCCGGGTCTTACCCCGCCACCTGAACGCGCCTTCTGTCCTTTGTGTCCTCTGCCGGCGGTTTTACCGTTCCCGGATCCGTGGCCTCTGCCCTTTCTGTATGCTTCACGGCTTGAACCCGCCGCGGGACGTAATTCATCAAGCTTCATGGAAACACCTCCTGTTATATTTCTTCTACTTTAACCAGATGTGCGACTGTTCTGATCATTCCTCTTATCTGAGGGTTGTCGCTGTGCTCTACAGTGCTGCCTATCTTTTTAAGACCAAGCGCCTGAACTGTAGCCTTCTGTCTCTGAACAACTTTATTGGTACTTCTTATAAGAGTTATCTTCAATTTTGACATTGCGCTTCCCCCTTATTCCAGTATCTCTTCAACAGTCTTACCGCGAAGCTTTGAAACTTTCTCGGCAGTCATAAGTGAAGTAAGTCCGTCTATTGTGGCACGCACCATATTTATAGGATTATTTGACCTGAGTGATTTTGTTCTTATGTCACGTATTCCGGAAAGCTCAATGACCGCTCTTACAGGTCCGCCTGCTATAACTCCGGTACCTTCGGCAGCCGGCTTAAGGAGAACTTCGCCTGCACCGTACTTGCCTATTATCTCGTGAGGAATCGTAGTGCCCACCATAGGAACATTTATGATGTTCTTTTTGGCGTCTTCCACACCTTTTCTTATTGCCTCTGTCACTTCGGCGGCTTTGCCGAGTCCTACGCCAACCTGACCGTTTTCATTGCCTACAACAACCAAAGCGCTCCATCTGAAATTACGTCCGCCCTTTACAACTTTAGTAACTTTGCCGAGGTTAACGACTTTCTCTTTAAATTCTGATGTATTGGAATTATTATGATCCATGTTATATCCTCCTTACGCCTTAGAAGTTAAGACCGGCTTCACGGGCAGCGTCTGCGAGCTCTTTTACTCTTCCGTGGTACACATACCCGCCGCGATCGAACACAACCTCTGTTATCCCTGCGGCAGCAGCTCTCTCGGCTATAAGCTTTCCGACTTCCTTTGCCGCCTCAATATTGCCACCGTAGCTTAACTTCTCGCGTATTGCTTTATCAAGCGTTGATGCAGATACGAGCGTATTACCGGTTGTATCATCTATTACCTGTGCATAAATATTGGAAAGGCTCCTGAATACATTAAGTCTCGGACGTTCAGGTGTTCCGCTGATATGCTTTCTTACACGTACGTGTCTTCTCTGACGAATCTGATTCTTACTTAATTTTTTTGCCATATTGCGTCACTCCCTTTCTTATTTCTTGCCTGCGCCGCCTGTTTTACCTTCTTTACGGCGTACAAATTCATCAACATATTTAATGCCTTTGCCCTTATACGGCTCGGGAGGCTTCTTGCTTCTGACTTTTGCGGCAAATTCTCCGACCATCTGTTTATCGGTTCCTTTAATTATTATCTTGTTCTGAGCAGGTACTTCTATCGTTATTCCTTCCGGCGGATCCATATTGATCTGATGTGAAAAGCCGACATTCAGGACCAACATCTTGCCCTGAAGCGCAGCTCTGTAACCTACGCCGTTAATCTCAAGCTCTTTAACATATCCCTTCGTTACCCCGTCCACCATATTCTGTATGAGAGAACGTGTAAGTCCGTGAAGCGAACGATCCTCTTTATCATCGCTCTTCCTTGTAACTACTATAGAACCGCCATCTATGTTTATGTCGATCCTTGAATGAAACTGCTCAGTGAGCGTTCCTTTTGGTCCCTTCACCTGCAGCTTATGACCGTCTAAAAGCTCTACTGTTACGCCTTCAGGAATCACAACAGGTTTTTTACCTATTCTGGACATTTTACTATTTCCTCCAATCTTAAAATTCTGTACTGCCTCTCATATCCGGCAATACTTTTCAGATCATTTATATATTTCTGTTGGCATACCGATCACCAAACGTAGGCCATTACTTCTCCGCCGATGCCGAGGCTTCTCGCCTTTTTATCGGTCATTATACCGCTCGATGTCGATATGATAGCCACACCGAGTCCGCCGAGAACCTTCGGGAGCTCATCTTTTGATGCGTACACGCGGAGTCCCGGCTTTGATATACGCTTAATGCCGGATATTACAGGCCTCTTGCCCTCAGTATATTTAAGATACAGTCTGAGGACACCCTGCTTGCCGTCATCTATCGTCTGAACTTCCTTGACATATCCTTCTTCTTCCAAAATACGCGCGATAGCACTCTTCACATTCGAAGCAGGCACATCAACCGTTTCGTGTTTTGCTGTTCCCGCATTTCTTATACGCGTCAACATATCGGCTACAACATCAGTAATTTGCATAATGCTAACCTCCTTTACTCTTATCTGTTACCAGCTGGCTTTCTTGACACCGGGTATCTGTCCCTTATAAGCCAATTCTCTGAAACAAATACGGCAGATGCCATACTTTCTGATATATGCATGAGGACGTCCGCAGATCTTACATCTGTTGTATGCTCTCGTAGAATACTTAGGTGTCCTTTGTTGTTTTATTTTCATTGAAACCTTTGCCATGGTCTACCTCCTTATTACGAGTCAAACGGCATACCCATCATCTTGAGCAGCGCTTTTGCTTCTTCATCAGTCTTTGCCGTTGTGACAAAGATGATATCCATGCCTCTGACTTTATCAATCTTATCATATTCTATTTCAGGGAAAATGATCTGCTCTTTAAGTCCGAGTGCGTAATTTCCGCGGCCGTCAAATGAATTTCCGGGTATTCCGTGAAAATCTCGAATACGGGGCAATGTAATGTTTATAAGCTTATCCGCGAATGCATACATCCTTACGCCTCTGAGCGTTACCTTGCAGCCTATGTTCATTCCCTCACGTACCTTAAATGCGGCAACGGATTTTTTTGCCTTAGTTACGACCGGCTTTTGTCCGGTGATAAGAGAAAGATCGCTCACTGCGGATTCGATAGCCTTCGGGTTCTCCTTTACCTCTCCGAGTCCCATGTTTATGACTATCTTCTCAAGCTTAGGTATTTCCATTACATTCTTGTATTTGAACTGCTCCTGAAGAGCCGGCGCTATTTCTTTTTCATATTTTTCTTTAAGCCTTAACATTTATTATCCTCCATTCGAAATCACTTCGTATAATCGGTGGTAGGAATTACGGCTCCGCAACCCTTCCTCTTACAAACACGCACCTTGATCTGCTTACCGTTTTCTTCTATGACCTTGTGTCCGGTCCTCGTAGGTTCTCCGCACTTAGGGCAGATCACCATGACATTAGACACATGTACGGGAGATTCCTTCTTTATGATTCCTCCCTGTTCCGTACGGCCCTTCGGCTTCTGGTGCTTGCTCACCATATTGTAGCCTTCAACGATTACCTGCTCCTTATCCGGAATAACCGCGAGTACTTTGCCTGTAACGGTTCTGGGCTTGCCGTTTTTATCTTTCTGACGACGTGTGTTCAGAACTACTACTTTATCGCCCTTCTTAATATTCATACTCATAATATTATCCTCCGATCAAATAACTTCGGGAGCAAGCGAGACGATCTTCATAAAATCATTCTCTCTGAGCTCTCTTGCTACAGGTCCGAAAATACGTGTTCCTCTCGGATTCATGTCATCCTTTATAAGAACAGCAGCGTTCTCGTCAAATCTTATATATGTTCCGTCTTCACGGCGAACTCCGCGCTTCGTGCGAACTATCACGCATTTAACGACATCGCCCTTCTTGACCATACCGCCCGGAGCGGCAGCTTTAACAGAGCATACTATTATATCTCCTATATTCGCATAACGGCGCCTGCTTCCGCCTATAACTTTGATGCACATCAATTCTTTAGCGCCGGTATTGTCTGCAACTTTAAGCCTAGTCTGTACTTGTACCATAACTTTTGCCTCCTATATTCGTTAGCGAGCCTTCTCTATGATAGAAGCCAGTCTCCACCGTTTGTCTTTACTGAGAGGCCGGGTTTCCATTACCTCAACGGTATCCCCCACCTTCGCCTCGTTTGCTTCGTCATGGGCCTTTAATTTATATGTGGTCTTAACGACCTTCTTGTAGAGCGGATGCTTCACACTGTCGACCACCGCAACTACGATAGTCTTATCCATCTTATCGCTGATAACCTTACCAACTCTTGTTTTTCTTAAATTTCTGTCTGCCAAATTAAACTACCTCCTTCCGAAGCTTCTCATTTCTGCTCAGAAGCAAGTTCTCTTGCTCTGATGGCAGTCTTCACACGCGCGATGTCACGCTTTAAAAACTTTAATTTCATAGGGTTATCTATCGGGCTGGTAGCATTCTTGAAACGGAGCTTAAAAAGCTCTTCTTTCAGGGATGCTTCTTCCTTTTTCAATTCTTCAATCGACATTTTACTTAAATTATCATTGAAATCCTTAGCCTTCATTTACATCACCCTCCGTTTCTGTCTGTTCGCGAGCGATTATCTTGCATTTTACGGGAAGCTTATGCATCGCAAGGCGCAGTGCTTCTCTGCAAAGATCTTCGCTTACGCCTGCCACCTCGAAAAGAACTCTGCCGGGTTTAACTACAGCTACCCAATACTCGGGATTACCTTTACCGGAACCCATTCGTACTTCCGCAGGTTTCTTTGTAACAGGTTTATCGGGGAATATTTTGATCCAAACCTTACCGCCTCTTTTGATAGAACGCGTCAGTGCGATACGGGCAGCTTCTATCTGATTGCTTGTTATCCAACCGCACTCGGTGGACTGGAGGCCGAACTCACCCTGAGAAACAACATTGCCTCTCGAGGCTACGCCTTTCATTCTGCCTCTCTGCACTTTTCTGTGCTTGACTCTTTTAGGCATTAACATAATTATTCCTCGCTCCCTTCTGAATTCGCCGCACCTGCGTTTTTAGCTGCAGGCAGGACTTCTCCTTTGTAAATCCAGACTTTAACACCGATCTTGCCGTATGTGGTATTAGCTTCCGCAAATCCGTAATCTATATCGGCTCTCAGTGTCTGAAGCGGTATCGTACCCTCGTGATAATGTTCGCTGCGTGCGATCTCGGCGCCGCCGAGTCTTCCGCTGCATGCGGTCTTGATACCGAGTGCTCCCGCGCGCATTGTTCTGAGCATTACCTGCTTCATCGCTCTTCTGAATGTTATACGCTTTTCAAGCTGAGCTGCTATGTTCTCGGCGCAGAGCTGCGCATCGAGATCGGGATTCTTCACTTGGAAAACATTTATCGAAACTATCTTGCCCGTCATTTTCTCGAGCTCATTCTTAAGCTCATCTTTTATCGCGCCGTTCTTGCCGATAACGAAGCCGGGCTTTGCGGTTTCTATATTTACGAGAACTTTATTCGCCGTTCTCTCTATCTTTATCCTTGATATTTCAGCCGTATAAAGCTTCTTCTTGACATAAGTCCTTATCTTGTTATCTTCCACGAGGAAATCCGCAAAATTCTTTTTATTTGCGTACCATTTGGAATCCCAGTCCTTTATTACTCCCACTCTGAGTCCGTGAGGATTAACCTTCTGTCCCATACTCAACCTCCTCCATTAGTCTCTTTCTTTCAGTACCACGGTAATGTGGCTTGTTCTCTTGTTTATACGCGTTCCGCGCCCTCTGGCTACCGCGCGCATACGTTTGAGAGTCGGTCCCTGATTTGCGTAGCAATCGGCAACATATAACTTATCGCTGTCAAGTTCAAAATTATTTACCGCATTTGCTTCAGCCGAATGCAGAAGCTTGTATATAAGCTCGGAGGCGGCCTTAGGCGTAAATCTTACGATAGCGTATGCTTCTTGAAGATCCTTACCTTTGATAAGATCAAGCACGATCTTAACCTTCCTGGCTGAAATCCTCGCATAATTCAGCGTTGCCTTACCCTGATCTCTGCCGATACCCAGCACCTTACGTTCACGCTTTGAAAGAATGAAAGGTTTGTTGTTCTTGCCCGACTGAGAGTTATATTGTTTTATCAGTTCTTCTCTTCTTGACAGAAGTTCAGATTCGCTCAAAATTTTTCTTTCCAAAGAAATTCCTCCTTTACATCAGCGCTTTACGGAGCTGGATTTTTCACTCTTGTTTGCATGGCCTCTGTAAGTTCTCGTAGGAGCAAATTCACCAAGCTTATGTCCGACCATTTCTTCTGTTATATATACAGGCACATGCTTGCGTCCGTCATGAACAGCTATCGTGTGACCTACCATCTGCGGGAAGATCGTAGATGCTCTCGACCACGTTTTGATGACGATCTTCTCGTTCTTTTCATTCATAGCTTCTATTCGCTTTAAAAGTTTCTCCTGTACAAAAGGCCCTTTCTTAACAGATCTACTCATGCTGCAACCTCCTTAAGATTACTTACTGTTCCTTCTTCTGACGATATACTTATCAGAAGCTTTATTCTTCTTCCTTGTCTTGTATCCGAGGGTTGGCTTACCCCAAGGAGTAACAGGACTCGGCATACCGACAGGAGACTTGCCTTCGCCGCCGCCGTGAGGGTGGTCGCACGGGTTCATTACTACACCGCGTACCGTAGGACGTATTCCCATCCATCTTTTTCTTCCGGCTTTACCTATCGTAATATTCTCGTGGTCAAGGTTGCCTACCTGCCCGATCGTTGCCTTGCAGAGCTGCGGTATGAGACGAACCTCTCCGGAGCCGAGGCGGACCTGCGCAAATCCGTTTTCCTTAGCCATGAGCTGAGCGGACGAGCCTGCGGATCTTACAAGCTGAGCTCCCTTTCCGGGCTTCATTTCTATGTTGTGGATTATAGTACCTATCGGTATATCCTTAAGTGCGAGAGCATTTCCCGGTAAAATGTCGGCTCCTTCTCCCGACAGTACCTTATCTCCCACTTTAAGTCCGTCCGGATGAAGTATATATCTCTTCTCTCCGTCGGCATAAACGAGCAATGCTATGTTGGCGGATCTGTTAGGATCGTACTCCACAGATACAACCTTTGCGGGTATACCCTCTTTATCTCTCTTGAAGTCAATTATTCTGTACTGTCTCTTAGTGCCGCCGCCCTGATGACGAACGGTAATCCTTCCGTATGAGTTTCTGCCTGCGTTCTTCTTGACAGGAGTCATGAGCGACTTAACGCTGCTCTTAGCGGTTATCTCCTCAAAAGTCGAGACCGTCATCGTTCTTCTGGAAGGTGTTGTCGGATTATATTTCTTAATACCCATTTCACTGTCCTCCTAAGCTTACTGAGCGAATCCGAAGTCTTCGATCGAATTCTTATACTTCTTTGTTTTCTTCTCTCCGCCGACAGTATATTCAACAGCCTGGGGATCGGTATCGATCGTAATGACTGCCTTCTTCCACTTCGGAGTATATCCTACTGCCATTCCCGAATTCTGCCTGCGGCTTCTTTTCTTACCGTCATAGCGCATCGTGTTCACTGCCAGCACTTTGACTTCAAAGATCTTCTCTGCGGCTTTCTTTATGTCGATCTTTGTGGCGTTTACATCAACAACAAAAGTATATCTGCCCTCTGCCGCGGCTTCGGTGCTTTTTTCTGTTATGTGGGGACGAATAATTATATCATATGCGTTCATGCGTACACCTCCGAAATTTTACTTAAAGCGTCTTTGGTTACGATGAATTTGCCGTGACGCAGTATGTCGTATACGTTGATTGTATTTACGTATGCCGTATCCACACCCTTGATATTGCTCGCCGATTTAACAACATTGATATCCTTCTCCGGTATTACCACGAGAGCGCTTCCGTTAGTGCGTCCGTCGGAAACTCCGAGATTCCTGAGAACTTCCACCATGTTCTTTGTCTTGATTCCTTCAAATCCGAGCGTATCGAGAACTATTATGTCGCCGTCATTCGCCTTGCTTGTAAGTGACGACTTGATCGCCAGTCTCTTTACTTTCTTAGGTATGGTATAACTGTAATCTCTCGGTTTGGGTCCGAACACGATACCGCCGTGTATCCACTGCGCGGATCTCGTACTTCCCTGTCTCGCACGGCCTGTGCCCTTCTGTCTGTAAGGCTTCTTGCCGCCTCCGCTCACTTCGCTCTTTACGAGCGTTGAGTGCGTTCCCTGACGCTTATTCGCAAGATTGTTCACAACCGCAGCGTGCATGCAGTATGTGTTGACCTCCACGCCGAATATATTGCTGTCGAGTTCTATCTCCTCAACAACTTCTCCCTTCATATTATAAACATTTACTTTTGGCATGATTTCTTCCTCCTTCCGCGTCACGCTTTAACCGATTCTCTTATCTCAAGGAGTCCGCCCTTGGGGCCCGGAATTGCGCCTTTTATAAGAAGAAGATTCCTGTCACCGTCAACCTTAACGACAGTCAGGTTTTGTACTGTCACTCTCTCTGCTCCCATATGTCCCGGCATGTTCTTTCCTTTGAAGACCTTGCCCGGATCCGTGTTGGCGCCCATGGAACCTACACCTCTGTGATACTTGGAACCGTGAGACTTCGGTCCTATCTTCTGTCCGTGTCTCTTGATGGCACCCTGGTATCCTTTACCTTTTGATGTGCCGCTCACGTCTACGCTGTCTCCGTCCTTGAACATGTCCGTTACGGTGATCGTCTGTCCGAGCTCATACGTATCGGCATTCTCGGGTTTGAATTCTCTGAGATACTTGAAGCCGCTCATTTCGAGCTTATCGAAAAGGCCCTTCTCGGGTTTGTTGAGCTTCTTCTTGTCTACTTCGCCGTAAGCTATCTTAACAGCGCTATAGCTGTCTGTTTCTTCAGTCTTCTTCTGCACGACAGTGCAGGGACCTGCAAGCACTACAGTGATCGGCGTACATTTGCCGTCAGCGTCAAAAATCTGAGTCATTCCGATTTTTGTTCCTAAAATAAAATTCTTCATTTACTGCTTTACCTCCTGATTGGTTATTGGTTCCCGAGGGAACTTGACCGGTTCCACGCCCTGCAGGGCGGAACCCGGGTAACGCGATCAAAGTATCACTGTTTAACTTTGATCTCTATATCCACGCCTGCCGGCAGATCGAGACGCATGAGTGCGTCAACAGTCTTGGGCGAAGGCATAAGGATGTCTATGAGCCTCTTGTGTGTCCTCATTTCAAACTGTTCGCGCGAATCTTTATATTTATGAGGAGCACGAAGTATCGTTACGACTTCTCTGTCTGTCGGGAGCGGTATCGGACCTGAAACCACGGCATCCGTGCGTTTTGCAGTGTCGACGATCTTCTGAGCCGCCTGATCGAGCAGCTGGAAATCGTAAGCCTTTAATTTGATTCTGATTTTCTGTTTGTTTGCCATACATAATCCTCTTTCTTTAGATGTTTTGTTACGTATAACAGCTTGCGCACCTTTTCTGTTTTTCTGTCACCGTGCCGTGTGTTTCACGTTTTGGGCAATAAAAAAACCAAATTGAAATATCCTTCTTCGGAAGGATTCCAAGTTGGGCATAAAATCTGAAACATACAGCAGAATAACATCTATACAGTATTCAGTGCATGACTTGTCGCCCGGTTTCACGAATCGGACATTCTCCACATGAGTTACCTGCCCATGCACGGTTGATCATCCGCGCGGCAGCAATCTCCTGCTTCATCGTCTGTCAAGTCGCAACAGGCGAATTATACTCTATACGATATGAGATGGCAAGCCCTTTTTACCGGGCGCAGCGGGCTTTGGATTGTAAACTTTTTGTGAACAAACGGCGTTTCAAAATAAAGAAAGGGAGCGGCACCCTCACGTGAATTATTAGGGGAGAGATTCACAATCGATAAAAAAGAGGTATGCACGAACTCCCATGGGCGTATGATACATCACGAATATGAATTAAAAACACTTATTAAGCTAACGAAATGTTAACTAAAACCGCTCTGTTTACGGGCATTATATTCAGTCGTGCAGTCCCTTCGTTTCCCTGACCTCATTTACTATTATGAAAGCGTTCGGGTCGCACTTATCTACTATCTTCCTTATCTGCGGGAGCTGCCTGTTATATACGATGCACCAGAGTATAGAAACGGATTTTCCTGTGTACATTCCCTCTCCCGTGAGCTTTGTGACGCCTCTTTTCATATGTTCGAGTATCTCCTGCGCCATTTCGTCCGGGTTCTCGGTGACTATATAAAGCTCCTTTGCGTAGTTGACGCCCGCTTCCACCACATCTATTATTTTCGAAGATACGAACACTGCTATCCCGCTGTACAGCGCCGCTATGGCCGATCTGAACGTCACTGTGACTATCACGAGGAAAAGTATGTCAAAAAACAGCACGAGCTGTCCGAGAGTGAGCCAGCTCATTTTACGTTGGAGGAGACGCGCACCTATATCGGTTCCTCCCGTCGTGGCGCCGCCCCTGAATATCATGCCGTAGCCTATCCCTATGAAAAGTCCTCCCCATATCGCGTACAGCATCGTATGTGATTCTCCCTCCGCGTAAAATATTTTATAAACACTCCGGGGAAGGTGCGTGCACAGATCTACCATGACGGAGAAGAGGAATGTGCCCACGAAGCTTTTTATCGTAAACTCCTTGCCGAGAACTTTATAGCCAAGAATAAAAAGCGGCACATTGAGTACGAGCGTCATGAGACCTACAGGGAGCAGTCCTTTCGATACGGTGTTTATTATAACGGCAAGTCCGGATATGCCTCCCGGCGCTATGTTGTTTGGCTCCAGGAACAGATTGAGCCCTACGGCCGATATAAAAGAGCCGAACAGTATCATGGCTGTTTTCATTATCTTTTTTTTCAAAAAAACGCCTCCCGGTACATCATCTTTTCATTCTCTATTATACATCGCGGTAAAATGCAATATGCCGCGTACGCTGTGTTATATTTTACATTAAGCGGGAGCATTTTTAAAGTAAAAATTTATTCATCAAACTGCTTTTTATTTTGCCAAAAGACAAGTTGCAATTAAAGTAAAACTATGCTATAAAAAGACCGTTGTAAAAATACTCCGAAGGATGGTAAACCCATATGATCACGAAACGAGTTACCCATGTGTGTACGACCGATAAAGAAAAGCAGCTTGCAAAGGACCGTCTGTCCGAGCTGTTCGGATCGTACGACAGACTTCCGTTTTCCTTTAAAATAGGTGATAAGGCCTATCACGGTTTCGATGACGATTTCACCTATGTTTCACGAGAGACATCGGAAGAACATATTACGAAAAAGCACGCATCATACTCTGTAAAGAAAACGCTTATCACCGCGCGGCACACGAGCGGCACGGAGGTAACCTGCGAATGCTCCTACTATCATGATTATGCTGTTTTTGAATGGGTGCTGCATTTCAGGAACACGGCGGACGTGAATTCTCCCTATATAAGCTGCGTGAATGCGGCGGATACGGATTTTACGGGAGCGTCGCCTGTGCTCGAATACTTCTTCGGAGATGACTGTTCCGATCAGAAGGCTATGAAGCCCTGCACTGCCGACCTTAATACGGGTCTTGCGATGGAATTTGAGCCCTTCGGAGGACGCCCCACCAATTTTCAGCTGCCGTTTTACCGCCTTTACTGCGGCGACACGGGTGCTGTCATTTCTGTGGGCTGGGCAGGCCAGTGGAGAGCCTGTTTTGATGCCCGGAACAGGATGGGAAGCGTTCATTTTACCGCCGGTCAGGCCGAGCTCTGCGGTTATCTGAAGCCGGGTGAGGATATACGCACGCCACTTATAACCGTGCTGAATTTTACGAGCTGTCCGGGATACAAGGTGACTGAGATGCGCGCGCTGAACCTCTGGAGAAGATGGCTTATAGACTGCAATCTCAAAACGATAAACGGTGAGCTGTTCCCGCCCCGCTGCGCTGCGAGCACTTCATGGATATACGGTGAAATGCGCGATGCTACAGACCGCAATCAGGTAGAGGCGTTTGATACATATATAAACAACGGACTCGATCTCGACTTCTGGTGGATGGACGCCGGATGGTATGTGAAGGACCCTGACGGCACGCCTATCTCAAGCTGGGTGGAAACGGGCTCGTGGTACATCGATAAGAACCGGTTCCCTAGTGAAATGTCGGATGTTTCGAAGCACTGCGCGGAGCATAACGCAAAGACGCTGCTGTGGTTCGAGCCGGAGAGAGTAACGGCAGGCTCGTTCCTTTCAAAGCACCCGGATTGGGTCCTGAACGGTTCGCTCGCAAATATGGCGGATCCGTCTCTTCGTGAATACCTCGTTGAGAGATTTTCATCCGTTATGGAAAACGGCGGCATAAGCCTTTACAGGCAGGATTACAATATCGACCCTATAGGTCACTGGGTGATACATGAGGACCGTCTCGGCGAAGGACGCCGCGGATTTACGGAGAATCATTGCGTTACGGGATATCTGGCTTTCTGGGACGCTCTTGCGGAAAAGCATCCCGACATGATGCTGGATTCGTGTGCGTCGGGAGGCAGAAGGAACGATCTTGAGACTATGAGAAGATCCGTTTCTCTGCATAAGACGGATGCGGATTATTCTAAATTCCATCAGAAGCAGGCGATGCACTATTCATTTTACCAGTGGCTGCCCTATTTCGGCACGCCTGTGACGGGCGGAGGATACGGCCCGAACGTGGAAAAATATGCTTTCAGGAGCGCTCACATTCCGTGGTTCACTTTCGGATACGATGTGCGCGATCCCAAGAACGATTATGCGACGGCGAGGGAGTGCCTGAAGGAATGGCGCGAGACGAACATGTATTTCTACGGCGATTATTTCCCGCTGACTCCCTGGTCAAATGATCTCGAATCGTGGATCGGCTGGGAATTCAAGGATTATGACAAAGAAGAGGGTATAATACAGATGTTCAGGCGCGACAATTCGCCCGTGTCTGAAATGGATGTGCGTCTTTTTGACATCGATCCCTACGCCGTATATGAGCTCATAAGCTACGACGGGGAGCCGACGGTCAATATAAACGGCGAAGAGCTCATTTCAAAGGGGCTCCGCGTGCGTATTCCGGAAGCGAGAGGCAGCGCTCTCATAAAGTTTCGTAAAATATAATAAATGAACAGGCGCGTTTTGCGCGTCTTGCTGCGAGGTGTGTGAATATGGAAAAGAAAAAAAAGTACAAGCTCCACCCGATGGATGTCGTGACTATTGTTTTTACGGCGATCATCGTAGGAATAATGGGCTATGTGATCTACGATCAGTTTTCTTCGGGCGGCAGCAGGTCGGATAATGCGACGGGAAATGTGACGCCTCCCGCTTCACAGCAAGACAGTGCGCCTTCCCCCACTCCGACGGCTACGGCGGAGCCCGTGCTTTCCGATATAGGAAACAATTACGGCAATATAACCAATGACGCCATGGAGGCTCTCATAAACAACAGAGAATACTTCATTTCAAGCGACGGAGCCGGCAAGCGCGGTATTTATGTTTCGGCGGACGATACGACTGTGAGCCTGATCACGACGGAGGCGCATTCCATAAATGTCATAAACGATTACATCAAGAATGCGGATACGTCGAACACGAAGTCATATTATGTTTTCTATATCAACGGCGACGGTAAGATATGCTATGTTTATGATTCGGTGACTTCGGCGTCTTCTTCGGACAGTACTCCCGAAAGCAGCGCGGAGGAGGCTCCGCGCGAGGAGCTCAGTGAGAATGTGTTTGCGGATGGTTCTTACAGGCTCATCAATGTGAGCGGTGAGTATATATATTATCTCGGCTCTGACGGTGATATAGGCAAGATCAGCATTCTCGACAAGTCGGATACGCCTCTCAGTTCCGAGCGCAAATACAGTAATTTCTGTATTTACTACGGTATCATATATGCGTGCGGCGCAGATGACGGTTTTATCTATCAGATGCCTTCCAATCCTTCTTCCGCCGACAGCGCGTCGCCTTCGCCTACCGCGACCGCTTCACCCGAAAGCAAGGAAAAATTGCTGGTAGACACGGCGTGCTCGGATTTTGTGCTCGACAATGACTGGATATACGCCGTAACTGCGGACGGTATCGTGAGATATGTTTATTCAAACGGCGCGAGAGATTCCCTTTCCGACGTCAAGGCAGACGCCGTGAATGTTCGTAACAATGTCATATATTATACTGCCGGAGGAAAGCTGTACAGGGCGGCAAACGCGGAAAAGCTGCTCACCGGAGATGTGACGGAAATAGGCGCCGTTTCGTCCGATACGGGCATATATGCGCAGGAGGATACTGTGTATATTTTAAATGAGAACGGTGTGCTCATGAAATCCGAATATGACAGGAGCAGCAAAACGCACGGCGAGTTTAAGGCCATGAGCTGAGACTTGTTATTTTACGTTTTATCTGCTATCATTAGCGCGCTTGCCTGTTTTATGCGGATGTGATGAAATTGGCAGACATGTTGGATTTAGGTTCCAATGCGCAAGCGTGCAGGTTCAAATCCTGTCATCCGCACCATCAGAGGGCAATAAAAAAGATATTGTCCCCGAAAAGCCCGATTTTATCGGGCTTTTCGGCGTCTTACGGGGCGATTTTTCGAGAG
>CANQOI010000004.1 GCA_947625435.1 uncultured Clostridia bacterium
CAGAAAAACGTATAATTATGATAAAAGCAGAAATTAGCTAACTACGGAAAAATCATAGTACTTCGTCGGAAGACGGGTCTCGCTGACCGCTGCTTGAGTACCGAGCGTATATGACTGCGGGAATCAAGTCGCTCTGAATTTGTTTGTTTGTTTGCACTATATTTCGCCATAATATTTCAGCTCCTATTGTATTTTAAGCTTATTTCCGCTACAATAAGAGCGGCACAGATAAGCTTTGGGTTGTTTGTTTGTTGTCATTGTTCCGCTCAGTGTTGACGCGCTGAGCGGATTTTATTGGAAAAAACTTCCAAGTATATTGACAATCGTCTTACATATAATTATAATGCAAATAAGTTAACTCGTGAAGGGTTATAGCTGGGTTCCCGAATGGGAGTAGGCGCTACCGCTTAGAATTCCTTTGCTCCTGGGGTTGACTTATTTTTTTTAATTTATTTAGAATGTTGTCAGGATCGTGCATGACTTCTCCTACTATTAAGTCGATAGTGTGTATCGAATATGTATAAGACGGCTGTGAGTATTGTTTGTGAATATAACAATACTTATCATTTTGTTTAATTCCATATTTCTTACAGAACAAATCAAAATGGTATCTATTTAGTTGAATGTTAATATTTTTGTTTTGCAGTCGCCTGTTTATTTCTTTCAGAGCCGTTTTCATCGTAAATTTATGTGTTTCGTTTGGGTCTTTAATGTCTTTTATTATTTTAACATTTACATCAGAGTTTTTGGTAACATTAACAAATGAAGTCGCAGCATTTTTATCCTTTGTTAAAAAATGTAAATGTTCTATTTTTATAGCAAAAGATTGATTATTTTCTGAAATCAGCGGAGATAATTCATTATTCGTTTGAATGATTTTTTCTGCTATTTCTTCAGGATATTTGGCTCTTATTATATTTTCGTCCAGTGCTTTCATGCTAACCGCTAAAGTGAGAAAATTCTGAGGTATTACTTCTGTCATGTCTATTTTATGAAAATCCTGCATTTTTTCTGCAAAATTAAGGACACAAGCTTGAAACAAAGGAATGTACACCATTTCATATTCCTCTGTAATAAAATGAGTGCTTGTGTTGCGCAATTCTATTATTTTCATGAGATTTTTACGTATCGGAGTATTTTCGTTTGTAAAAACAATCTTAATACAATTTTCAAGCGTGATTGTGCGATTAGGATTATCTTTATAATATATTTTATGTTCATCATATTGATTTATAATATGGGCCTTTAACATTAATTCCCATGCATTACAAATAAAAAAGCTGAAGCCCTCAACACGATAACGAATAGTAGGCTTATTATAAATCTCGATCGCCATTACAAAAGCTTCTTTTGATTTTTCTAATAATTTTTCAGTAATCATATTGACCTCTCAATTTTTAGAATGTTCGGTATAGGCGCGCCGGGCAGTATCTTTTGATTTGAATACGAGCCTATTCTTTCTCATTCCTCTCGGCGTTGTTTAATTCTTGTTCCAATGCTCATAATATTACTTCTGCTTTCCCCAATACTTTTCCGTAGCACGATACGCTTTCTTTATCATGTATTATAATCGGTGTATAGTTCTTGTTTTCTGATATTAAACAGTTTTTGCCGAGCCTTTTGATAAATGTCTCGCCATCCTTTACAAAGATTCCGATCTCATCTATTTGTATTTTTGGCAAAGATTTTACAAGCACAATGTCTCCGTCCTGATAGAGCGGTTCCATGCTGTTTCCGGATACCTTGATTACAAAATCTGCTTTACGTGCAGCTTCTGTATCTTTTACTGACAATGTTTCTTCGACTGTATCGAATAAAAAAGAGCCGGTTCCGGCCGAAGCTGTATTTAAGTAATGCTTCAGAGTAATAAAATCGCACGAATCTTCACATACTTCAGTATTGTTATCTTCTGTGATAGAAGGCAAATTCTTTTTGATACGATATTCCGGAACATAGATAAGTTCTTTAATACGTTTTTGGGCCTCGGACTTACCAAGATCATTGAGTTTGTTATAATGTTCTGAGATAGTCCTAAGTTCTGCAGATATTTCAGCATCTGCTTTTTCTTCAGAATTTTGAGGCAAAACATCCTGATATAGATAATTTGCAGAACATTTCAACACATCAAAAAGCCTTACTAAGTATGTTTCATTAGGAGAACTAACATCGGTCTCATAGTTTCCGATAGTTCCTTTCGATACACCTATTAATGCAGCCAATTCTATTTGAGTATATCCTAATTCTTCCCGACGTTGTTTAATTCTTGTTCCAATGCTCATGGCACACCCTCCTGTCTTGATATCATAACATGTTTTTTAAAAATATCAAGAATAAATTCTCAAGAAAATTGAAAAAAGTTATTAATATCTCAAAATTATCGAGATATTATATTTTTGTCTCAAGAAATTTGAGACGTTGGGAGGTGTAATAATGATAGATGTGGCAAGGAATGCAAGAACTATCCTTAAAGATCGCGGATTAAAACAAAGTTACATAGCAAAAAAAGCGGGTTATACAGTCGCGCAATTTAGCGGTTTGTTATGCGGCAGAAAAACCATTAAAGCTAATGACATAACCCGTTTATGCATTGCACTCGATGTAATATGATGAGAAACGATGTCCTTGTAGACAAGGCGTTGGACGTAGCAAAGAGCTTTAAAACTGTATACGCAAACGGCTTTATCGGTTCACCGCTCACAAATGACAACATAGCGTCAAAAGCAAAGCAGCTTCCGAACTGGTATACAGCCGAAAGGATAGCAAAGCTTAAAAGCTTGGTGGGCAAAGGTTATTTCGGATTTGACTGCGTGTGCTTTGTAAAATCCCTATTATGGGGATGGAGCGGGAACGCCTCCGCGACATACGGCGGCGCCAAATACGAGTCAAACGGCGTGCCCGATATAGGCGAAAATGAGATGATGAACAGGTGCAAAAACGTCAGCACGGATTTTAAGAACATACTCCCTGGCGAATTTTTGTGGATAAACGGGCACTGCGGAATATACGTCGGAAATGGTCAGGCGGTTGAATGCACGACAAAGTGGGACAGCTGTGTTCAGATCACGGCGGTGGAGAACATCGGAAAGAAAAGCGGTTACAACTCCCGCACGTGGACAAAGCACGGGCAGCTGCCCTATGTTGAATATCAGCAGCAGACAGCGGCTGCAGCACAGCCTACAAGCGCCCAACCGACCGCAAGCGGGAAAGAAGTAAGCATTTCCCTTTTAACGCTAAGGAAGGGAGAGAATCGCCTAAACCCGCAGATATACACTGCACAGAGACTGTTGAAAGCACTCGGATATTATACGATAGCAATTGACGGCGCTTTTGGTCCGGGAATGGAGACAGCTGTAATGAATTTCCAACGCGCTAAAAAGCTTCCGGCAGACGGCGTGATCGGCAAAGACACGTGGACAGCCCTGCTTAAGTAATTAAATTTTTGTAAGCTATTGTTTTTTTGCTCTTATTCGCATATAATATCAGCACAGGCATGTAACATGTGCTGTATACTCGTGCCAACGAATTAGCGTTTAAGCGTCATGTAATGGCGCCGTCCACGAGGGGCCGCTTAAAATGCGGCCTTTAATTTTTTTTAAGAGGGTACACATGAATTTATACATATATTCAGACGAATCAGGTGTTTTTGATAAAATCCATAATGACATATTTGTATTTGGAGGATTGATTTTCTTTAGTGACGAAGAAAGAAACGAATGCGCGCGAAAATATAAAGTGGCAGAAAATTATGTCAGAAGAAATGAATCAATAAGTGCAGAAACTGAAGTTAAAGCGGCAACTATAAGTAATAAATCCAAAGATAGTTTATTTAGAGCCTTAAATAAATATTACAAGTTTGGTGTTAAAATTAAACAACAATTAGTAATTGATAATATTTTTAAAAGTAAAAAGGACAAGCAAAGATATCTCGATTATGCATACAAAATTGCTGTTAAAAAAGCATTGGTTGCAAAAATAAATTCAAAAGAAATAGATTGTAGCAGGGTCAAAAATATTAGTTTTTTTATTGATTCGCATTCTACAGCGACTAATGGGGTATACGAATTAAAAGAATCCTTGGAGCAAGAGTTCAAAAGAGGCATGTATTCTAGTAATTACAAAACATATTATCCTCCTATTTTCCCTTACTTACAAAACGTGCATTTATCATTTTGTGACTCAAAAGAAAAAATGTTGATAAGATGTGCGGACATCGTATCAAATAAAGTGTACTACAGTGCGGTAAAAAACAAAATAATAACTAATGATAACATCCATGTTATAAAGTTGCCATGATAGATAAATACTATTGATAAAGACACATGGACGGCATTACTTAAGTAATGACATTTATTGTGCAAATTACCCGCAAGTTAAAAATCGACGAAATTACGAAATTTTGCCGATTTTAACTAAAAAAATAGGTATAGACCATTCGCTGTGCAAGTTACCCGCAAATTAAATAAAAATAAAAGAGACTATTTGACGTGAAATAGTCTCTTCCCGCAATCAGAATCTCACTACAACTGCAATAGCTTTTTCAAAAATATAAAGCGTATACTCTTGTGAGTTCGTATTTGCGCCGTGTGGTGACTCCTACGGGAATCGAACCCGTGTTTCCGCCGTGAGAGGGCGGTGTCTTAGCCGCTTGACCAAGGAGCCGCAAGCACTTCCGTATGATACAACAAGTTATGAATGCTTGTCAATAAAAATTTATTTATGCCCGTACATTAATTTCACATCATAAACCCGAACATGCCGTCATACACATACAACAAAAGAACACGCAAAGGGAGCGGATGGCATGGACATAAAACAATTTCAGACCGAAATAGCGGACAGGTTGGGCGGCACACAGGCCGCATTATCACTGAACACGGCGTTTTCATACGCGGGCGCGCTTCTTTCGTCTGCCGGGGAGATACGTATAAGGACAGGCCTGCCGCTGTGCGTGATAGGGAGCAGGCGCAAAGAAAGGTACTTTATATCGGGAAGCGGCAGGATAGTCACATCCGGCAGCGCGTACAGGCCGTCTAAGGAGGAAATAGCGAGGATATTTGCCTGTATATGCAGAAGCTCGCTGTACGCATACAGGGAAGACATAAAAAACGGCTTCATAACGCTGAAGGGCGGCCACAGAGTCGGCATAGCGGGTAAAATGCTCTCCGACGGCTCCGTATACGAGGTTTCGAGCCTTAACATAAGGATAGCAAGGCAGGTGCGCGGATGCGCGGGCGAGATTGTAGAGCATATAATCAAAAACAGCAGTGAAATATACAGCACACTCATAATATCGCCTCCGGCGTGCGGCAAAACAACAGTTATAAGAGATATCGCGAGGATACTGGGAAGCGGGAACAGAGCGCCCCATTTTACCGGTGCGAACGTGGGCATAATAGACGAAAGGTCGGAGATCGCCGCATGCTATAACGGCGAAGCATCAAACGACGTGGGACTCATGACGGACGTATACGACGCGTGCCCTAAGGAAAAGGGGATACTCATGATGATACGCAGCATGGCGCCCGACATAATAATAACAGATGAGATAGGCGGCCCGGGGGATGCGGCGGCGGTAAAATCCGCGGTGAACGCGGGAGTCAAGCTTATAGCGACGGCACACGGCAGCAGCGTTTCCGATCTGAAGGTGAGGAGCGAGATAGCCGATATGATACGCTCGGGTGTGTTTGAAAAATACATAACGCTGAGCGCCGCAAACGGACCCTGCACGATAGAAGAAGTGGTGAGCGGCACACCGGAGGATATTTTATGATAGGACTTACGATCAAGATGATAGGAGCGCTGCTCATAATATCCGGCGGAGCCATGACGGGCATGAAAATAAAAAGATATTATATAAAAAGGCGTGAAATGCTTAAGAAGATGCAGGATGCTCTGAGATATGCGGATGACGCGATAAGCATAGAAAACGCACTCCTTGACGAGGTGCTCATATCCTGCGGAGAGAAATTCTTCGGGGGCAGCAGGGAGGAGGATGTATTCGGCAGAGCCGCCGCATATCTGAAGGAAGAATTCGGAAGCTTCGAACGCGCGTGGGACAGAGCGTGCGCGGAGCTCGAAGAAAAATGCGTGTATCTTAAGAAAGCCGACATAGAATGCATTTCGGGTATAGGAAAAGCACTGGGGCATTCCGACACCGACAGACAGTCGGCATATGTGGCATCCGCAGTCAAAAAGCTCGCGGCACTGGAGGAGCAGGCGTCCGAAGCCGAGTCGCGGGAGGGCAGGAACGCCGTTAAAATAGCGCTCGCCGTGTCTGCCGCGGTCATAATAATACTTTTCTGAGACCGCAAGAATCCATGAGACCGCATGTCTTGACAGTATCCGGAGGACTGAGATGAATATAGATCTTATATTTAAAATAGCCGGGATAGGTATCATTGTCGCGGTACTGAATCCCATACTTACAAAGGCGGGGCGCGACGAACAGGCAACCCTCGTCACCGTGGCCGGGCTGATAATAGCGATGCTCGTGATAGCAGGCGAGATACGCGATCTGTTCGGCACTCTCAGATCTCTTTTCGGTTGATCGTAAAATGGAACAGCTGATCAGGATCTCCGCTGCGGGCGTGGCCGCGGCGATACTCATAATGCTGCTAAGAGGCTTAAAGAGCGAGCTGGCGGCGGCGCTCACGGTGTGCGCCTCGGTACTGATGCTGGGCGCCGTCGCCGCAACGGTCGCGGACGCATCTGGCGCCGTTGCGGACCTGTTTTCAAAAGCAGGCCTCGGTTCTGAGCAGACAGCCGGGCTTTTAAAAATAATAGGCGCCGCTTACACGGCGGAATTCGCATCGTCGATATGCAGGGACATGGGTGAAACGTCGGTCGCCTCCAAAATAGAACTGGCGGGGAGAATATACATAGTGCTCACTGCGGTGCCCTGGGCCGTCACGCTCGTGAGCGCGGTAAAAGAACTGGGGATGCAGTAAATGGATATGAGCGGAAGTGAGATAATTTCGGGGATACTCCGCGAGATAGGCGCGGGGCTGGGCGAAAACGCGGAAATACTCATCTTTATAGTGAGCTGCGCGTACCTGAGCGCCGTATTTACGGGCGTCGTGCCCGAGCAGAGCAGTCTCAGGGACTGCCTTGCATTTGCCGTGATATGCCTCATATCCGTGCCGGTGATAGGCAAGATATCCGAAACGGCGGCCGGCGCGGGTGAAACGATAGGTGAGATCAGGACGATCATGATAGGCTCGGTACCGGGACTCTGCGCATACAACATGAGCGGCGCGGCATCGGGCTCTGTTCTGTTCATAACACTCACGCAGCTTGCGGGAGCACTGCTCTCGGGCGTATTCCTGCCTCTTGCGCTCATTTATTCGGCCGCCGGCATATGCGGCTCCGTAACTGAAAGATTCAGCCTTGAAGGCGTGAAAGGAACAGTGCGCTTTGTTTTTACATGGGGTCTGGGTATCATGATGACAGCCTTTTCATGCATAGCGGCGCTCTCGGGAGCGCTCTCCGGCGCAAAGGCGGGCATGGCGGGGCGCACTTTAAAATACACAGGCGCCATGGTGCCCGTCGTGGGCAGATATCTTGCGGAGAGCGCCGACATGGTATTTGCGGGCGCGGCGGTGCTGAGGAGCACCGCCGGTCTGGCGGCGGCTGCTGCCATAATAACGGCCGCCGCCGTGCCCTGCATCAGAATGGCGGCGAACATCATCATATTCAGACTCGCCGCCATACTGATACGCCCTGTTTCCGATGACCGTATCACAAGAATGGTAAACAGCGCGGGGGACGCTTTCTCCATGATAACGGGAGTCACGGTGCTCATGAGCGTAATGTGCGTCCTCAATATATCGGTCATCATGACACTTATGAAGGGAGGCGTTCAGTAAAATGGCAGAATGGGTCATCAAAGTGTCCGCCGCTGCGGCGGCACTTACCGCCGCGGGATATATTTTACCGAAGGGAGGATTAAAAAATGCCGCAATGTTGGCGCTCGGCTTTTTGTTCCTGACGGTGCTCATGCCTCCCGTCAGGAGCCTTGCGGAGGATCTCATGAGCGAAAAGCTGATTCTCGAGGCCGAAAGGGACGCCCTTGCGCACGTCGCCGATGAGGAAGATATCACTTCCGAGATAATGAAAAGCTATAAGGAACGCATAGCGGGCGAGATAACGGCTTCTCTTGCCAAAATATCAGTTTCGTGCGAAAACGTGAGCGTTACGGTGGATGAACTCGCGGATTCCGAAACATTCGGGTACGTTCTTGCCGTATCGTGCGACATATACGCGGAAGAGGAGCAGAGCGGCGGGAGCACGGACAGAGTCACCGTGCCCGAAATAGTGATAGATCTTGACGGCATACGGGTCGAAAATGACGCAGATGCCGGAAGCGACGGCAAAGAGAGCGCATTCATACGTGAAATGACAGCGAAAGCCGTAAATGCGATAGCAGCCGTGACGGGAACAGATACAGAAAATATACATGTGAAATGGAGTGACGAACAATGAGACCGAAGATCGGATCGAAGATCAGATTTGATTTCAGGAAACTTAAGCCCTACAAGCCCGAGATCGCCGTGGCGCTCACGGGAGCGGTGCTCATGCTCATAGGAGGCATAGCGGACGCGCCCGCCGGAAACCGAGGATCGGCCTCCGAAAATGCGGGTAACAGCACGTCCATGTCTGAATCCTACGCCGGTACCGACGCGCTTTCGGCGGCGGATGCGCGCGGATATGCAAGATACTACGAATATCAGATCGAATCGCTGCTTGAGAGCATGGAGGGCATAAGCGGCGTGACCGCGGCCGTGCATGTCAAAAGCGGCGAGAGCGGGATCCCCGCAGAAAACGTATCCTGCGACGACAGCGTCACGGAAGAGACGGACTCTCAGGGAGGCAAAAGACAGGAGCGCAAGGCCGTTTCCGATAAGAACGCCGTTATCGTAAAAGACGCCTCGGGAAACGAATCGGTAGTATATATTTCACGGAACGCTCCCGAGATAGCTGGTATCGCCGTGTCCGTAAGGGGAGGCGCTTCCGCTTCCGCACAGGAAAAGATAAAGCTCGCGCTCATGTCCCTTTATGATATTCCCGCAAGTAAGATCAGCATAACGGGATGATCCCGCGCATATATAAATACAAGTAAAATAAAAAGGAGTGCGTATGTATGAAATTTAATGTTTTTGGGAAGCTGAAGGATCTGTCCATGAGAACGAAGCGCATCGCGGCGCTGGTGATCTGCCTGTCGCTGCTCACTGTCGCGATAGTGCAGAATATGAAGCCCGAAAGCGCCGAGGCGGGCGGAGACGCACCTGACGGGGACGTGAACATAAGCGTAGGCGGGAGCACGGAAAATACCGACCTTGACACAGATACGGGCGTAATGAAGGTGAGCGACGCGGAGGAGTATTTCGCGGCCATAAGACTCAACCGGCTCAATTCGAGAAGCCGGACGGAGGAAAGCTGCAATGAGATAATAGAGAGCGAAACGGCGAGCGAATCGAACGTGGCGGATGCGGTGGCGGCGATAGAGGATCTCAGGAAGATATCTCAGATGGAAAATGACGTTGAGACTGCCGTCAGAGCAAGAGGCTACGGCGATGTTTTCACGAGCATTGAAAAAGACTGCATTTACATAACGGTACTGTCCGAATCTCTTGACGAAGCGGAGGTGTCCGCCATAGCGTCGTCCGCTTCCGGCATAACCGGTTATCCGATCGAAGGAATAATATTAAAAGGTGTATATTAATGTTGAAATTTCTGTAAAAATCCTCTATAATAAATCAGTTACCGTGCGGCTTGAAATATCAGCCGTGCGTACGCTTTGGAGGGATGTTTGTGATAAGGAGTATGACGGGCTTCGGCCGCGGAGAGTTTAAGACGGATCGCGCTCAGTGCGTTGCAGAGATAAAGACCGTAAATCACAGATACTCTGATTTTACAATCAAGATGCCGCGCGAGCTTTACCCGCTAGAGGACAGAGTGCGGACCTATCTTAAAGACAGCGTGCAGCGCGGCAAGGCCGATGTGTATATAACGTATACCGTCTTGTCCGGCCCTCAGAAACGCGTGACCGTGGATGAGATCACTGTGGGCGAATATTTCAGGGCTATGGAGAGCGCCGCAGGAGATCTGGGATACCGTTTCTCTCCCGATGCGTCCATGCTCTTCAGGATTCCCGATGCCTTCGTGCTCTCGAACGCGGAAACGGATACGGATGAGGCATGGGAGGTATTGTCGCAGGCTCTTTCGGCGGCGTGCGGCAGTCTTACGGCGATGAGGACAAAGGAGGGCGCCAAGCTCGCGGGAGAGCTGCGGAATATTTTGAGCAATACGGAGCTCCTTTTCACACGTGTAAGAGACAGGAGCCCTTTGGTGCCGCTTGAATACAGAGAAAAGCTGACGGCCCGCATACGGGAGCTCCTCGGAGATGTGCCGACAGACGAGCAGAGGATAGCCGCCGAGACGGCGATGTTTGCGGACAAATGCAGCATAGATGAGGAGATAGCGAGATTTGACAGCCATATTAAGCAGTTCTCCGACATACTTTCGGATACCGATTCGGACAGGGCCGAGCCCTGCGGACGGAAGCTCGATTTTATAGTTCAGGAAATGAACAGGGAAGTCAATACGATGGGCTCCAAGGCAAATGACATTGAGATAACGAACAACGTGATAGCCTTAAAGAGCGAGATAGAGAAGCTGAGGGAACAGATACAGAATCTGGAATGACACATTAACGCACGGGGAGCATTAAAGAGAGATATGAAACTACTCAATATCGGTTACGGAAATTTTGTACAGGCCGATAAGATAATAGCGATAGTCAGCCCGGATGCGGCGCCGGTAAAGCGTATCGTACAGGAGAGCAAGGACCGTTCGATGTGCATCGACGCCACGTCCGGAAGGAAGACGCGCTCCGTCATAATAACGGACAGCGAGCATGTCGTGCTGTCGGCGCTCCAGACGGAGACGGTCGCCGCCAGAATGGAAGACGACGAGTACAGCGATGTCGGAGGTGTGATGTGAAATGTCGCCCGAGGGCATGATCACAGTGATATCCGGTCCTTCCGGTTCAGGTAAGAACAGTGTGATAAAGCTTGCGGCAGCGGAGAACTCCGCACTTTCATACGCAACGTCGGCCACGACCCGTGAAATGCGCGCCGGAGAGGCGGAGGGAGTGGATTATTACTACAAGACGCATCGGGAATTTGACAGACTGATAAGCGCGGGAGATATAATAGAATGGGACGAGTTCCTCGGAAACAGATACGGTACTCTTAAGAGTGAGATAGCTTCAAAGCTGGGGGCAGGTAAGAACCTGATACTTGACCTTACGATAGCCGGAGCACTCAGTCTTAAGAATACATTTCCCGAACAGACGGTAACGGTATTCCTGCTGCCCCCTTCGATAGAGGAGCTCGAAAGACGCCTTAAGAGCAGGAACCGCGAGAATGACGCCCAGATAAGGGAACGCATATTGTGGGCGGTCACAAAGGAAATCCCGCAGGCGGAAAAATTTGACTATGTTGTGATCAACGGAAAGCTTGACAGAGCGAAGGATGAGCTTCTGAACATAATAAATGCGGAAAGGCTCAGATACTCCAGAAACCGTGATATATTGGAAAGACTTGGACTTGTGGAAGCAAATGTCGCAAAAATGAAAGGAGAAATACAATGATATATCCTGCTATTTCCGACCTTCTCGATAAGGTGGACAACAGATACACACTCGTTATGGAGATCGCAAAGAGGGCGCGCCAGATAACGGCCGGATCAGAGAGCAGAGTTGCCTGCGGGAGCAGAAAGCCCGTGACGATCGCAGTAAATGAGATCAATGAGAATAAGGTGACATACGAGCGTACAAAGGAAGGTATTAAATGATATGAAGACGATGGACAAGATCGTTGCTCTTGCGACCAACAGAGGTTTTGTTTATCCGGGTTCTCAGATATACGGCGGGCTCGCCAACAGCTGGGATTACGGACCTCTCGGCGTGGAGCTCAAGAACAATGTCAAGAAGGCATGGTGGAAGAAATTCGTGCAGGAGAGCACTTACAATGTGGGAGTTGACTGCGCCATACTCATGAATCCGCGTGTCTGGGAGGCATCGGGTCACGTGGCGGGCTTCAACGATCCGCTCATAGACTGCAAGAAGTGCAAGAGCAGACACCGTGCGGACAAGGTCGTGGAGGACTGGAATCACGAACACGGTATAGACGAGCCTGTCGACGGCTGGTCTAATGATAAGCTCATAGCATATATGAAGGACAATTCAGTACCCTGTCCCGTATGCGGAGGCTGTGACTGGACCGACATACGCAAGTTCAATATGATGTTCAAGACATTTCAGGGCGTCACGGAGGATTCTCAGTCCGAGATATATCTGAGGCCCGAAACGGCTCAGGGCATATTCGTTAATTTCAGGAACGTCCAGAGGACAAGCCGCAAGAAGGTGCCCTTCGGCATCGCTCAGATAGGCAAATCCTTCAGAAACGAGATAACGCCCGGTAATTTTACATTCAGGACACGCGAATTTGAGCAGATGGAGCTTGAATTCTTCTGCAAGCCCGGCACCGATCTCGAGTGGTTCGAATATTGGAGAGGCTTCTGCAGGGATTGGCTGCTCGCGCTCGGCATCAAAGAGGAGAATCTGAGGCTTCGCGATCATGCGAAGGAAGAGCTGGCATTTTACAGTAAAGCGACCACCGACTTTGAATATCTGTTCCCCTTCGGATGGGGAGAGCTCTGGGGAATTGCCGACAGAACGGATTATGACCTTAAGCAGCATATCGAATATTCAAAGGACGATCTTTCTTATTTTGATCCTGCTACTAACGAGAAGTACGTGCCGTACTGTATAGAGCCGTCTCTGGGCGCCGACCGCGTCACGCTGGCATTTTTGTGCGAGGCGTATGATGAGGAGGACATAGGCACTCCGGACAAGCCGGATGTGAGGACCGTGCTCCATTTTCATCCCGCCGTTGCTCCCGTTAAGGTTGCGGTGCTGCCTCTTGTAAAGAAGCTCTCGGGCGAGGCATATGCGCTCTACGAAAAGCTGAGCAGGCATTTTACGTGCGAATTCGACGAGGCGGGCGCGATAGGCAGAAGGTACAGAAGACAGGACGAGATAGGAACGCCTTTCTGTATAACATACGATTTTCAGACGAGGGGAGAGGAAGGCGTGCCGGGCGACAACTCGGTGACCGTGCGCTTCCGTGACTCTATGGAGCAGATAAGGATCCCCATAGACGAGCTTGAAGAATGGCTTACAAAGCAGATCGAATTCTGATGATTCGGAATATGATATGTTTTTATATATTTTAAGGAGGTTTTAATACAAAATGGGTAAGAAGTACGTTTACGATTTCAAGGAAGGCAACGGCGGCATGAGAGAGCTGCTCGGCGGTAAAGGCGCCAACCTTGCCGAAATGACAAATCTCGGAATGCCGGTTCCGCAGGGATTTACTATCACAACTGAAGCATGTACGCAGTATTATGCCGACGGTCAGACGATCAATGATGAAATACTTGCGGAAGTTATGGAGCACATTAAGGTGCTTGAGGGGATTTCGGGAAAGAAATTCGGAGATCTTGACAATCCGCTGCTCGTCTCGGTACGCTCCGGCGCGAGAGCCTCTATGCCCGGCATGATGGACACGATACTTAATCTCGGACTCAATGATGAGGTCGTTGAGAGCTTCGCCAAGAAGACCGGAAATCCGCGCTTCGCATACGATTCATACCGCCGCTTCATACAGATGTATTCTGACGTTGTCATGGAGGTCGGCAAGAAATATTTTGAACAGCTCATCGATAAGATGAAGGAAGAAAAGGGCGTTAAGCTGGACACGGAGCTGAATGCCGCGGATCTTAAGGAGCTGGCACGCCTCTTTAAGGCTGAATATAAGGATAAGATAGGCGAAGATTTCCCGAGCGATCCTTTAGATCAGCTCAAGGGCGCCATAAAGGCCGTTTTCCGTTCATGGGACAACCCGAGAGCTATCTACTACAGAAGGATGAACGATATACCTTCCAGCTGGGGAACGGCGGTAAACGTACAGATGATGGTATTCGGAAATATGGGCAATACATCAGGAACGGGCGTTGCTTTCTCGAGGAACCCCGCAACGGGCGAGAAGAAGCTCTACGGCGAATATCTCATGAACGCTCAGGGCGAGGATGTTGTGGCCGGTGTCAGGACGCCTCAGACGATAGATCAGCTCAAGGCTGAGAATCCCGATGTGTACAAGCAGTTCTACGATATAGTTTACAAGCTCGAGAATCACTATAAGGACATGCAGGACATGGAGTTCACGATAGAAGAGGGCAAGCTCTACATGCTCCAGACGAGGAACGGCAAGAGAACGGCTGCCGCTGCTCTCAAGATAGCATGCGATCTGGTAGACGAGGGCATGATCACTCCCGAACAGGCTGTCCTCATGATAGACCCCAAGCAGCTCGACGCTCTCCTTCATCCTCAGTTCGAGGCATCTGCTCTTAAGAAGGCGGAGCCCATAGGAGAGGCTCTTCCCGCTTCACCGGGAGCTGCCTGCGGCAAGGTCGTATTTACCGCCGAGGACGCTACGGATTGGGCTGTGAACAAGAAGGAGAAGGTCGTTCTCGTTCGTCTTGAAACATCCCCCGAGGATATCGAGGGCATGCATTACGCTCAGGGAATACTCACCGTAAGAGGCGGTATGACGAGCCATGCGGCCGTTGTCGCAAGAGGCATGGGAACATGCTGCGTTTCCGGCTGCGGCGCCATAAAGATAGACGAGGAGAAGAAGGTATTCTCACTGGGCGGCAAGACATTCCATGAGGGCGATTACATTTCACTCGACGGATCCACCGGTAAAATATACGGCGAAGCCATACCCACAGTGGACGCTTCCATTTCAGGCGACTTTGAACGTATAATGAACTGGGCGGACAGCTTCAGAAAGCTGAACGTAAGGACTAATGCGGACACACCGAAGGATGCAAAGCAGGCATTCGCTTTCGGCGCGGAGGGAATAGGACTCTGCCGCACGGAGCACATGTTCTTTGATCCCGACAGGATAGCCGCCATGCGTGAAATGATAGTTTCAAAGACTGTTGAGCAGAGAAAGGTAGCTCTCAATAAGCTCCTTCCCATGCAGAGAGGCGACTTCGAACAGCTTTACGAGGCTATGGAGGGAAGACCGGTAACTATACGTTTCCTGGATCCTCCGCTTCACGAATTCCTGCCTACGGCAGAGGAGGACATCGCGGCTCTTGCGGCGGAGATGAAGCTTGACGTGGCCGAGCTCAAGGGCGTCATAAGCGCTCTCCACGAGTTCAATCCCATGATGGGACACAGAGGCTGCCGTCTTGCTGTTTCATATCCTGAGATCGCTGAAATGCAGACGACTGCCGTTATAGAGGCTGCCATAAATACTCAGAAGAAGCATCCCGATTGGACGGTAGTACCCGAGATAATGATACCTCTTGTAGGCGAGGTTAAGGAGCTTGCTTTCGTTAAGGGTGTTGTAACAGGCACGGCCGACAAGATAATAGCGGAGAGCGGACTTGAGCTTCATTACAAGGTGGGAACCATGATAGAGATACCCAGAGCCGCTATCACAGCCGATGAGATAGCTCAGGAAGCGGAATTCTTCAGCTTCGGTACGAATGACCTCACTCAGATGACGTTCGGCTTCAGCCGCGACGATGCAGGCGCGTTCCTCGGTTCTTATTATGATAAGAAGATTTACGAGAACGATCCCTTCGCTAAGCTCGATCAGCACGGCGTAGGCAAGCTCGTTAAGATAGCAGCTGAGCTCGGAAGAAAGACCCGTCCCGACATTAAGCTCGGCATATGCGGTGAGCACGGCGGCGATCCTTCAACCGTTGAGTTCTGCCACAAGGTAGGCCTCAACTATGTTTCATGCTCGCCTTTCCGCGTTCCGATAGCTCGCCTTGCGGCGGCGCAGGCAGCGCTTAAGGATGGCAAGAACTGATATATCGGCACTTCTCAAGCTTCACTTTGACACTTGAGTATGCACGGAAAGATCCCCGATCGCAGTCATGCAGTCGGGGATCTTGTTTGTTTTACGCTTTCAGCATATCTTCATAGGCAACGAGTGTTACGTTCTCGTTTTCTCTTCCTATGAACATATTTTGTTTTTAGCTTATTGTCCCAATATTGACAAATATGTCCCAAAGTGTTATATTAAAAAACAAAGAAAATAAAAGGGAGATTGCATATCATGAAGAAAAAAAATGTGATAAACTTAATAAAATATTATACAGAAAAGAATGATGCGGGCTTTCGAAATGAAGCATATGAAATTGCTAAAGGATTTGATGCTTCTGGAGATTATCAACTTTCGGAGTATATCATGTCCTTATTGTCCAATGTGAATACGTTTGTACCGCAGATGTCGGAGAATGCTTCTCCATTTTTTGAAAAAATTGGAAGGAATGTAGATATGCTGTTACTTCCGGATGTAATTACCGGTGATTTGTTGGGTGCAGTAAATGCAATTGAACATCATATTGGAATTAATAAGTTTTTGTTTCAGGGGGCACCGGGCACCGGAAAGACGGAGGCGGTTAAGCAACTTGCACGGATCTTGAATAGAGATATTTTTATGGTGGATTTTTCAGCAGTGATTGATAGTAAAATGGGACAGACACAAAAGAATTTATCCATGGTATTTAAGGAAATAAATAGTTTCGTTCAGCCGAATAAGGTAATTGTTATGTTTGATGAGATCGATGCTTTGGCTATAGATCGAACGAATCAGAATGATCTGCGAGAAATGGGGCGAGTAACCTCTGCTATGTTGAAAGAATTTGACAGGATGAATGAAAATGTAGTTTTAGTTGCAACAACTAATCTTTATAAATACTTCGATAAAGCATTAATCAGAAGATTTGATTCAGTCATTGATTTTGATAGATATACTCAAGAAGATCTTCTTTCGATTGCAGAGAAGATGTTAGATCAATATCTTGATAAATTAAAACTTGCAAATAGAGATATCCGCTTGTTTCGAAAAATAATGAAACTAATGCCACAGATACCGTATCCGGGGGAACTGAAGAATTTGATTAAAACGTCCGTTGCATTTAGTAATCCAAATGACGGTATGGACTATTTTAGAAGGCTTTACTATGCAGTCTGCAATGAGAAACCGGGAAATTTAAAAAATCTTCAGAGCCAGAAATTTACGGTCAGAGAAATAGAAATACTGGTTGGAAGATCAAAAAGTAGTATTGCAAGAGATTTGAAAGAAGGTGTAGTGAATGAATAACATTTTACAGTTAAAAGGAAGATTTGAACAAAGACCTAACAGTTCCAAACCGGGACCGCCGAAACTTCCGAAGGGAAAAAGTGTGTCTTCATCACATCTTATTGAATTATCAGAACAATTGAAAAGAATTTTGCAATATTGGAAAACAAATACAGATATTAGTGGAGCTCTGGTTAGCGTACACTATACACATATTGTTGCAAAGAGTAATAGATTGAAGATTTTGTTGTCTGAGAATGGTAAATCTCCTGTGGAATCTATCAGAGGAGCTAAGTTTATCTGGGAACCGGATGAAGATGGTCAAGAGATACAAAAACATATATTCACTCATTATGTTTCAATCAAAGCGATTGAAAAAGCAATCGAAGTTTTGGATGAAACAATATCTGTTATTGAAAAATATTTTAATGGTACTATTACTGGTGATGAAACAGAAAAGATAGCAAATACACCGGCGGATAGATTTAGTGTTTTTTCCAAATCTAATTTTTTGAACGCTGTGGCGGATGGATTTTACGTTGAAAGTTTTGATATTGATCGAGCTGCAGAAGAGATAACAGAGGAATCTATTATAACAATTTATCAGACCGGGATTGAAACGAAGAAATTGTTGTCAAAGTTTGGAATTCATATCGTTGATGACCGTATTATTGATAGCACTACATTAAGGCTTAATCCGGATGAAGCGAAACTGTTATATAATCGTGCTTCGTATCTGATTGCGATGAGTGTCACAGATTTTTCGCGGCTTACGAGAGACGAGGTATTTGAGGATAAGGCAGAGATCAGTGATGAAGAAAGTTTGATACCCCATCCGACTAACGAACCTGTAATAGGAGTTATTGATACACAATTTAATGAAAAAGTGTATTTTCATGAGTGGGTAGAATATAGAAATATGCTTGATGAGAATATTCCATTGACTGCAAAAGATTATGAGCATGGAACAGAGGTAAGTTACATCATTGTAGATGGTCCGAAAGGCAATCCGGAACTTGATGATGGGTGCGGTAGATTCCGAGTACGTCATTTTGGTGTTGCAACACATAGAGGTTTCAGTTCATTTACCGTGTTAAAAATGATACGAAACATTGTTGCCTCAAACAGGGATATTAAGGTATGGAATTTATCATTAGGTTCGATACTCGAAATCAAGCCCAATTTTATTTCTCCGGAGGCAGCGGAACTTGATCGTATACAAAGTGATTATGATGTTATTTTTGTTGTTGCCGGGACAAATATTCCGGATGGTGAAACAAAAAAGAATATGAAAATTGGATCGCCGGCAGATTCACTTAATTCTTTAGTAGTCAATGCTGTAGACTTTAAAGGAAAATCAGCATCTTATACTAGAGTTGGCCCTGTATTATCTTTTTTCCATAAGCCTGATATTAGTTATTATGGCGGAGACGGTTCTGATTATAGGGATAAAATAGTTGTATGTCGTGATGATTTGGGAGCCGCATATGTAAGTGGAACTTCATTTGCAGCGCCGTGGATTTCAAGAAAACTGGCATATTTAATTTGTGTTATGGGATTGAGCAGAGAAGTCGCAAAAGCATTATTGATTGATGCTGCTGCGGGATGGAACAGAAAAGATGACGTTTCCCATAGTATCGGTTATGGCGTTGTTCCAAAACATATTCGTGACATTGTGAGAACATCGAATGATGAGATACGTTTTATTTTGACCGGTGCGTCAGAGGAATATGAGACATATACATATAACCTGCCAGTACCAATTGTAGATAATGCGCATCCATTTTATGCAAGAGCAACATTAGTATATTTTCCACAATGTGATCGTAATCAAGGGGTCGATTATACAAGCACTGAAATGGACATACACTTTGGCAGAGTTGTCATTGAAAACAGAAAAGCGACAATAAAACCAATAGATAACAATCAGCAATCTGAAAATAAGTTTATTACTCTTTATGAAGAAGATGCAAGAAAAATGTATCGAAAATGGGATAATATCAAACATATTAGTGAGGAAATTAAAAAAAGAAGAATTCCAAGAAGAGCATATGACGCCGGCCTTTGGGGGCTTAGGATAAATACGAAAGAACGTTTGCAGAGACGAAAAGAACCACTTCAGTTTGGAGTAGTTATAACATTGAAGGAAATGAATGGCGTAAATCGTATTGATGATTTTATCAAGATGTGTATGGCGCGTGGATGGCTGGTTAATCAATTGGACATTGAGAATCAGTTGGATGTATATGCAAAGGCAGAAGAAGATATTGTATTCGAGTAATAATGTCGAAAAGAGGTATATGGGAATAAAAGGAAGTTATATGACGAATGATTTTAGGGCTGATAAAAAGTCACTTGTTTTTGCCAACCTCGTCGTCGGTGGTGATGATCTGCGTATGCGTCTTTGAACTTGCAAATGCTTCAAGGTTTTTTATCCGTCGCTCGGCCAGCTCTGCGATGACACGGATGCGGTTTTCTTCCATATAATCTTTCGCGTTTTCGTCTGAGAGGATTTCCTTAATCATTTCACCGATGCCGGAAAGCGCGGTGAAGTCGATCCAGTCAAAAGACGATACGAGCTTTAACTGCTCTTCGTGGCGTTTATTGAACGGTTTGCAGACGACCTCAGATCCGTCCCGCATCATCGGTACGCTTTTGTCATAGCCGAGAGACGACCCGCTGTCATAAATCGGCGCCATGCCGAGCCATTCAAGCGTTTCGGCGTTACGGATCGCGCCGAAGTTGTTCAGGTGCCTGTCTTCGTTTGCAATAATATAGTCGAGCACGATCATACGATCCAAAAACGCTCTGACATCGGGAATTCCGAGCGCGTCCGTACAATCAATAAAGTGCTGATACATTGACTTGCTGTTTGGCTGTTTCCCGGTCTGAATGATCCGCCGCGCCGGGACAAGTTCGGTATCTTCGTTGATAAAATCCTCACATATGCTGTACGGTGCACCTTTATTCCACGTCACTGTATAAGGCACATGAGGGATATTCAGCCGCCGCATGATCTCAGATGCGATCACTTCGTTCAGCGGCTGCTGACGGTAAGGGTTAGAACCGCCTTTGACAAGGCATCGTTTGCCGTCAATGATTTTCCAACGCTTTTTCAGATTGCCGTCGGAGGTGCTGTCGGGCGAGGAGAAGTTCAGCGGATCAGGTTTTTTATCCGCGCCGAAAAGCACGTCGCCAATATCGTCGGAAAAATCATTCCGGAAGAAATTGATCTTTTCCCAAGTAAGTTCGGAGTTTTCCGGGAGGATCCAATACTGATCTGAAAGGGAAAGACCAAAGCATCGGATCAAAAGCATTTTTGTATCGGTGATCTGAAGCGTTTCCATTGCTTCACGGACACCGGAGCGGCTTGCGGGGATTGAGCGATCCGTCCACCACGCGTTTAGCGCTGCGCGATCGACAATGCCTCTTTTTATGCCTACACCGACAGGCAGATGTTCGGGCGCAAAAATATCACCGATTTTCTGAATAAAACCGGTTCCGTTATCGAGGTTGAGTTCGACCGCGGGTGTGCATTTATGCATTAGGGTACACTTTAAAAAGCCGGTCTGCGGTTCAGACGAAGCTTTGCCTCCTGACTTGATTTCAGCCAGTTCTTTTTGCATTTTCTTTCGAAGCTCGATTTGTTCGGTGAGCCCGGCAATCTCTTCATCGCGGAGATAGCTGCTTTTCTTTACTCCGCCCTCAGACCACTGATGATAGAAATAAACGTTGCCGTTTACAGTCTTTTTTGAGATATAGCCTTTGGGGAGTTTACCGATATTTTCGGTTAATTCCGCTATTTTTTGTATTGTAGTATGATCCGACATGTATTAACCCCTTTCTTATCACCGATATTATACCCTTTTCTATACGTATTATCAACAGAAATATTTTTGCGGCGCTTCACACCGGATGACGCTGTCACTTAAAGAGCTTTGAGATGCGATCACAAAAGGTCTTGATTATCTGCCTGCCCCACGCTATACTACTATCGCCAATCAGTTTTCACGATCTGTAAGAGGAAAGTAACAGTGCGATGACCAAAACCGAAATTGCAGGGAAAGTGTTAAATGACACCGGCGGTATAGCAAAAACCTCAGAGCTTCTTGCTGCCGGTCTCTATAAATCCGACATCGGAAAACTCGTAACCGACGGGCTGCTTGAGCGCATTCGTCACGGGTTTTATCAGCTTGCCGGAAACCTTGATATTACTGAAGCAGAGTATTTGTCCCGCCTCATCCCCGAAGGGATCGTCTGTGTGGAATCTGCTCTTTTTCATTACGGATATACCGATTTCACGCCCCGTGAGTGGTCCATCGCCGTTCCCCGCGCTGCCTCACAAACAAAACTGAAAACTGCGGGCGTCCCATTTAAAGCGTATTATATCCGGTCTGACGTTTATGAGCTTGGCAAAACAGAGACGGATTTTGACGGTACGATACTACCGATCTATGACAAAGAACGCACGATTTGCGACTGTTTCAAATATCGCACAAAGCTTGACAGTGAACTGTTCGCCAAGGCGGTAAATGCCTATGCGAACGACAAGGAAAAAAATCTTGCGAATCTCGGCAGGTATGCGAAAAAGCTTCGCGTTTATAAAAGGGTTGCCGATATGATGGAGGTGCTGCTGACCGGCTGATATAGGCGCTTCGGTTCTTGCGAAATGCAAAACGATTTTTACGGCAAAACGCTTACAGAGGCGATGGAAAAAACCTTTGCAAACGCGATCGCAGCATAACAGACCAAAATTAAACTGAAAGGGATAAGAATATGAGTAAAGGAATAATCTGCATCATGACTACAGCGGTTCCCGGACTTATTAAGATCGGAAAGACCGGAACTGCAAATTACGAGCAGAGAATGTATGATCCGGAGCATGACGGCTACCGGAATGTTACTGCGTTGAAGTGCTCTTTTGCCATCGTGACACAGCTTTTATCTTCATTTGACGGCGTTGTGATATTCCCGAAAACCGAAACGAAAGCCGAAGTGTTTGACGCGGCTGTGGATAACGCTAAAGGCAAATTGCTTCCGGACGGTACATATACATTTAAACGTAAAAAGAAATCTGATAATAAGGTTGTAACAGCTGCTGCTGTTATCGACTATGGAAGATGGACTTTGCTAAAGGGCAGCGTACCGGGTGTTGCTGAAGATGCCGGCGTATCGCAAAAAGCAAAAACACTCAGAATGAGTATGCCGACGGGATTACCCCACACAAAAATATTTAAAAACGGGAGAGTGACTTCATGAATGAAAGACCGGTCATACGTTCGGGCATAGCCGTTGCCGGAAATATCATCACGGATATGGTCAAGACAGTGAATTGTTATCCTGAGAAAGGAATGCTCGCATATATAACGGGCGTAAAACGGGCAGTAGGGGGATGCGTTCCTAATACAGCCATTCAGCTCGCCAAGATAGACAGCAGCATACCCGTATCCGCATTTGGAAGGATAGGCGACGACGAGAACGGCCGTTTTATACTGACAGAACTGGAACGCATGCACATAGACTGCGGCGGCATAACAGTGTCTGAGAGCAAACCTACCGGGTTCTGCGATGTTATGAGCCTGCCGGACGGAGAACGTACATTTTTCAATATGCCGGGAGCGAACGCCGAATTTTCACCCGAGGACATTTCACTCACCGATCTGAAATGCGCGATACTGCATATAGGCTACATAATGCTGCTCGACCGCTTTGACGAACGGGATAAGGATCACGGAACGGTAATGGCGCGCTTCCTTCACGATGCCAAAGAGCTCGGGATACGCACCTCGATAGACACGGTGAGCGACAGCTGCGGCGATTATGCAGCCGTGATATTGCCTGCTCTTCGTTACTGCGATTATGTTATAATAAACGAGATTGAATGCTGCCGCCTGACGGGGCTGCCGCCGCGGCGCGAAGACGGGAGCCTGCACACGGACAATATTCGTAAAACGATGGAATATATGGCTGAATGCGGAGTCGGCGGTAAAATCTTCATACACAGCAAGGAGGCAGGATTCTGTCTGGACGTGCAGAGCGGCAAATTCACATACGTGGCATCTCTCGAACTGCCGCGGGATAAAATACGCGGCAGCGTAGGCGCGGGAGACGCCTTCTGTGCCGCCGTGCTGTACGGTATATACAACGGCTATGACGACAGGAGCCTGCTCGATTTCGCATCGGCCGCGGCAGCATGCAATCTGTTTTCGGAAAACTCCACCGACGGCATGCTGCCTGCCGGAGAGATAAGAGAAATGACAAAAAAATACAGGAGGATGAGATCATGACAAAAGAACGATTGCAGGCGCAGACAGACAAGGCGCTTGCCATGTACGAAAGAGCGGGGATAGTGCTCACGAGCGAGGAAAAAAAGGCGATAGAGGTAGTGGATTTTACATTGGGCAAGATAGACCGCGTGGGACTGCAGCTTTTGGTATACGTAAATACGGACAGAGTATGTGCCAAGGAAATGGTCTTGACACCCGGACAGACATGCCCGGAGCATAAGCACATTCCCACAAACGGCATGCCCGGCAAAGAAGAAACATTCCGCTGCCGCTTCGGAGAGGTATATCTTTATGTGGAAGGCCCGGGGAAGGCCGAAGATATACACGCCCGGCTCCCCGAGGATACCGTAGTGTCAGTATTTCACGAGATAATATTGCACCCCGGTGAACAGTATACGATCCCTCCCGAGACGTGGCACTGGTTCCAGGGCGGCTCGGAGGGCGCGGTCGTATCGGAATTTTCCACACACAGCACAGATGAGACCGATATATTCACAGATCCGGCTCTCGTACGCACAACAATAGTGGAGGGATGAAAAATGCTTGCAAATCTGAATGACGTTTTAAAGCCGGCTCAGGCAGGACACTATGCGGTGGGCCTTTTCAATGCTATAGACGGTACGATGCTCGAAGCGGTGCTCACAGCCGCCGAACACCTGCGCGCGCCGGTCATAATCGGCACGGCGGAGGCGCTTCTGAAATACGGCGAGCTCAGCCTGATAGCGCCGTCCATGATAGCGGCCGCATCGAGAGCGAGCGTACCGGTAGTGGTGCATTTTGACCACGGACTTACATACGGGCGCTGCGTCGAGGCGCTTAAATTGGGTTTCACAAGTATAATGTTCGACGGCTCGGCGGGCACTTATGCGTATAATATCGAAAGAACGCGTGAAATAGTAAAAATGGCGCACGCATTCGGCGCCACCGTTGAGGGCGAGATCGGCCACGTGGGAGAGGCGGAAAATACCGACCAGAGCCGCGGAGATCTTTATACAACTCCTGAGGACGCGGTGCGTTATGCGGAGGATACGGGAGTGGACGCACTCGCGGTGGCGATAGGCACAGCCCACGGCGTATACAAGACAACGCCGCATCTTGACATAGAACGCCTCGCCGCCATACGCAAGGCGCTTGACACGCCCCTTGTCCTCCACGGCGGCTCGGGCCTTTCAGACAGCGACTTCCGTGCCACGGTGCGCGAAGGCATCACTAAGATCAATATATTTACTGATCTTGATATAGCCGGCACAAAAGGCCAGCGCGCGGCGCTGGCTGAAAACATGTCATACTGCGATGTGCGGAACACCGTACGCGAATATATCACAGAGGCGGCCATGCACAAAATAAAGCTGTTCGGTTCGGACGGCAAGGCGTAGAGCTTGACAGCTGACAGGTGCGCCGTCACTCAATATCGGTTATCTCGCCGTGAAGCTCCTGGAGCGACTTTACATCGCCGCTTCCGTGAACTCTTACGTAATTTATGCCGCTCGCGCTGACCTTCGCAGCGGCTATCGTTGTCATATACGGTATTTTTGCCTTTATGGCCGCTTTGCGCAGGTAGCTGTCATCGTGAATGCTGCCCTTGCCCACAGGCGTATTGACGATCATATCGATCTTGCCGTTTGCTATGTGATCGAGTATGTTCGGACGGCCCTCGTAAAGCTTCTTCACCTTCTCGGCGGGTATGCCCGCGGCCGTTATGAGGTCACATGTGCCGCCTGTTGCCATGATACGGAAGCCGCATTCATTGAACATACGCGCAACATCTGCGACTTCTGCCTTATCTCTGTCGTTTACCGAAATGAGCACGGTGCCCTTGAGCGGAAGCCCCGACTGAGAAGCCTCCTGAGTCTTGAAGAAGGCTTCGCCGTAGAATGCGGAGAGTCCCAGTACCTCGCCGGTCGAACGCATTTCCGGGCCCAATACGGGGTCAACCTCCGGGAACATGTTGAACGGGAAAACGGCCTCTTTGACACCGTAATACGGAATGTTCTGCTCCTTGAGAGCGGGAACGGGGGAGGGCCTTCCCGTGATCTCCGACGTTATAATGTCGGTCGCTAAAGGCACCATGCGTATGTTGCAGACCTTTGAAACGAGCGGCACCGTGCGCGAAGCGCGCGGGTTGGCTTCGAGTACGAATACCTTGCCGTTCTCTATGGCATACTGCATGTTCATAAGGCCTTTTACATGCATTTCCTCCGCTATTTTACGCGTATATTCTTTGATCGTTTTCACATGCTCCCGTGAAATATGGACCGAGGGTATGATGCACGCCGAGTCGCCCGAATGGATTCCCGCAAGCTCGATGTGCTCCATGACTGCGGGCACGAACGCATGTTCGCCGTCGCTTATGGCGTCCGCCTCGCATTCCGTGGCATGATTAAGAAAACGGTCTATGAGGATAGGCCTGTCGGGGGTTACATCTGAAGCCGCGTTCATATATTCGGTCATGCTTTCGTCATCGTAAACGACCTCCATGCCGCGTCCGCCGAGCACATAAGACGGACGCACCATAACGGGATAGCCGATATCCGCAGCTATCGAAAGAGCCTCCGGAACAGTGGACGCCATGCCCGATTCCGGCATCGGTATGTTCAGCTTGTCCATCATGGCGCGGAAGCGGTCGCGATCCTCCGCAAGATCTATGACTGAAGGCGAAGTTCCGAGTATCCTGACGCCGTTCTTTTCAAGATCGGCCGCAAGATTGAGAGGCGTCTGGCCGCCGAACTGAGCTATCACGCCGAGAGGCTTTTCCTTTCTGTATATACTCAGCACGTCTTCCAGCGTCAAAGGCTCGAAATACAGCTTGTCTGATGTGTCGTAATCCGTTGAAACGGTCTCGGGGTTGCAGTTTACTATTATGGTCTCAAATCCGAGCTTCTTGAGGGCGATCGCGGCGTGTACGCAGCAGTAATCGAATTCTATGCCCTGACCTATCCTGTTCGGGCCGCCGCCTAATATCATGATCTTGGGCTTGTCGCAGCTGACGGGGTTCTTATCCGGGGCATTGTATGTGGAGTAGTAGTAGGCGCTGTCTTCGGTGCCGCTCACATGTACGCCCTCCCAGGATTCGCTGATCCCGAGCGTTTCGCGGTGCGAGCGTATATCATCCTCCGGCACATTTAATATCATACTCAGATACTTGTCTGAAAATCCGTCCTTCTTTGCCGCAATGAGAAGTTCGTCGGGAGGCAGCGTTCCCTTATATCCGAGAAGCTTTTCTTCCTCGTTTACGAGCTCTCTCATCTGCTCTATGAACCATATTTTCACGTGTGTTAATCTGTTTATCTCTTCGGGAGTCGCGCCTTTTCTGAGAGCCTCATACATTATGAAATGACGCTCGCTCGACGGCACCGTGAGCATGCTCAGAAGCTGCTCCTTGGAGAGAGTGTCGAAATTTTTTGCGTGACCGAGGCCGTAGCGGCCTGTTTCAAGAGAACGTATGGCCTTCTGGAAGGCTTCTTTATACGTTTTACCGATGCTCATGACCTCGCCCACGGCGCGCATCTGAGTCCCCAGCCTGTCCTGAACGCCCTTGAATTTTTCAAACGCCCAACGCGCGAATTTTATAACAACATAATCGCCGTCCGGGACATATCTGTCCAGAGTCCCGTATTTGCCGCAGGGTATGTCTTTAAGTGTCAGACCGCACGCGAGCATGGCCGAAACGAGAGCGATGGGAAAGCCCGTCGCCTTGGAAGCAAGAGCCGATGAACGCGATGTGCGCGGATTTATCTCTATCACGACGATCCTGTCTGTCTTGGGGTCATGGGCGAACTGTACGTTTGTGCCGCCTATTACCTGCACGGATTCAACTATTTTGTATGCCTGCTCCTGAAGCCTCTTCTGCACATCCTTCGAGATCGTGAGCATAGGTGCGGAGCAGAATGAATCTCCGGTGTGGACTCCCATGGGGTCTATGTTCTCGATAAAGCACACCGTTATCATATTGTTTTCGGCGTCGCGCACCACCTCCAGCTCGAGCTCCTCCCAGCCGAGCACCGATTCCTCAACGAGCACCTGCCCTACGAGGCTCGCCTGAAGTCCTCTCGCGCAGACCGTGCGGAGCTCCTCACGGTTGTACACGAGTCCGCCGCCGGCGCCTCCCATAGTGTAAGCGGGGCGGAGCACTACGGGATATCCCAGTCTGTCCGCTATGTCGAGCGCTTCTTCGACGCTGTATGAGACCTCGCTCCCGGCCATTTCTATGCCCAGCGCGTTCATGGCCTTCTTGAATTCTATCCTGTCCTCGCCGCGTTCAATGGCGTCGGCCTGCACGCCTATTATTTTCACGTTATATTTCTGTAAAATGCCCTTCTTGTTGAGCTCCGCGCACAGATTGAGTCCCGACTGTCCTCCGAGATTGGGGAGCAGCGCATCCGGGCGCTCCTTCGCTATGATCTGTTCGAGTCTCGTCACATTAAGGGGCTCTATATATGTCACATCCGCTGTTTCGGGATCGGTCATGATCGTTGCGGGATTGGAATTGACGAGCACGATCTCATATCCGAGCTTTCTGAGCGCCTTGCAGGCCTGTGTGCCGGAATAGTCAAATTCACACGCCTGACCTATTATTATGGGTCCGGAGCCTATTATGAGTACCTTGTGAATATCTGTTCTTTTGGGCATATGCGTATCCTCCTGATCTGTAGATGTCCTTCGCGGAGATCTTACTTCTAAATTATATAAATAATTCTTAAAAGTACAAGATTTTTTTAGGTGAGGGCGCTATACGGTGTTGACTTGAAAAGTGATGTATGGTATCATGCAAGGCGCGTTAAGAGGAGACGGTATCTCACACCTTGGCCGATGACAGTATCAGCGGGTCACACGCAAATGATATTATCCGTTATTGAGCATTTTGAACGGGTAGTATGATGCGTATATTGGTGCGGCGGACCGTAGTACTCGGTTCGCCGCTTTAATTTTACGGAGGTGTTCGGCTATTAACAAAAATGAATTGATGGTAAACGAGGAGATAAGAGAGAATGAGGTCAGACTCATCGATGAGGACGGCAGTTTAGTCGGTATAATGTCATCCGATAAAGCGCTCGAGATAGCTTATCAGAAGAACCTGGACATGGTCCTTATAGCGCCTGCGGCCAAGCCGCCCGTGTGCAGGATAATGGATTATAACAAGTACGTTTTTGATATGTCTAAGAAAGAGCGCGAGAACCGTAAGAACCAGAAGGTAATAAACATAAAGGAAGTACGTCTCGGTCTCGGTATAGGAGAGCACGATTTTCAGGTAAAGGTGAAGGGTGCGGTCAAGTTTTTACAGGACGGAGACAAGGTCAAGCTCACTGTACGGTTCGGCGGGCGCGAGATGAACCATACATCCGACGGCGAAGTGCTCATCGACAGATTCGCTGATGCCGTCAGGGAATACGGCGTGATGGACAAGAGACCGAAGCTTGAAGGAAGAAGAATGACAGTGATCATCAATGCAAAATAAGGTTGCAGCCGAAGCTGTAAGACCGGACAATTTATAAATCAGAAAGGACAGAGATCTATATGCCTAAAGTAAAAACACACAGCGCTTCAAAGAAAAGATTCAGAATCAGTGCGAACGGTAAAGTCAAGATGAGCCATGCATGCAGACGCCACAGACTCGTGAGCAAGCCGCGCAAAGCAAAGAAGGGCCACAAGATGCCTGCTTTCGCATCCGATTCAAATGCAGCAACAGTTAAGAAAATGCTGCCGTATATAAAATGACAGGGAGGTTGTTGTGTAATGTCAAGAGTTAAGAATTCAGTTGCCACAAGAGCAAGACGCAAGAGAGTATTGAAGCTTGCGAAGGGATATTTCGGAAGAAAGAGCACAGTGTACAGAACAGCCAATCAGGCAGTCATCAAGTCCGCGATGTACGCTTACAGAGACAGAAGAGCAAACAAGAGGAACTTCAGAAAGCTCTGGATAGCGAGGATCAATGCCGCCGCGAGAATGAACGGTATGTCGTACAGCACGTTCATGCACGCACTCAAAGTAAACGGCATATCGCTCGACAGGAAGATACTCGCAGATATGGCAGTAAACAACAGCGAAGCTTTCGCACAGCTCGTCGCTAAGGTTAAGGCCTGACGGCAGAAAAAAGTATATTTTATCCCGCATCGTGATCTTATTGGGAACATGCGGGATTCTTTATGGTATAAAATGGACGGCACGGTACTGACATCCAAAAACAATGAGACAGTTAAATACATATCCTCTCTCTCCGACAAACACGCAAGAGAGGAGCACTCTTGTTTTGTGCTCGAAGGCCTCAGGGCGGTGTCCGAGGCAGTATATGCGGGACAGGCCGAGATGCTCGTATTTTCACAGACATTTTACACATCGCATCGGAACAGCAGTATATTGAGAGATTCCCGCGCAAAAAAATATGTGCTGTCCGACAGTCTGTTCGGAAGCATATCGGGAACGAAGACGCCTCAGGGAGCGGCGGCGGTGTGCCGCATAAAAAAGCACGATCTCCACTGCGTCCTGAGCGAAGAGAGCAGGATACTGCTGCTTGAAGATCTGCAGGACCCGGGTAATATGGGCACCGTGATAAGGACGGCGGCAGCGGCGGGCTTTAAAGGGATAATATGCTCAGACGGTTGTGTCGACGTATATAATCCCAAGGTCTCGCGCTCGACTGCGGGGTGCATATTCAGAGAAAAGATCATACAGTGCCGCCGGGATGTGATAAATGCAGCCGATGAGATAAAGCATTCGGGATACAAAATATACGCCGCTCATCCGAGGGGCGGTACGGATCTGTTTAAAACGCATTTCGACGGTAAGATATGCATAGCTCTCGGAAATGAGGCGAGGGGCCTTTCGGAAAGGATGCTGAGAGCTTGCGACGGACTCGTAACGATACATATGGAGCAGGGAGTCGAATCGCTGAACGCATCGGTCGCGGCGGCTCTCATGATGTATGAAACAGTAAGACAAAAGAATGATTTGACAGGAGGATAAGCTATGGGAATTTATAAGGACTGGGAGGATCATCTTAAAAGCCTGAAACCGCAGGCAGCTAAGAAATTCATGGAAGACTACTACGACAGGGAAAAGGATGCGTACGCGTATATTCTCGCAAACAAAAAGAACAGGATATCCGGAAAGGCGTCGGATATCGCCGCCGAGCTCAAACTGACGGATACGGAGCTTGCGGGATTCTTAGACGGTATAAATACATCGCTCGAGACTGAATTGGATATCGATTCCGTAGAGGCGGATACGGAGCTGGATCTCAGTATACTCTGGAATGAACTTTACAAAAACATGCATAAGGCCAAAGCGGACTGGCTTTACGGGCTTTCCGAATGGGACGGCATCTTCACGAAGGAAGAACAGGACACATTGCTCCGCGAATACAGAAAGTCCGTACAGGCCGTGAGCCACAAGGTAGGCAGGAACGATCCCTGCCCGTGCGGAAGCGGTCTCAAGTACAAAAACTGCTGCGGCGCATGAACCGCATCAGAGAACGGACGCGAAGCATGAGATGATATCCTCGGCCGCCTCGCGGGGATCGGCGATCATTTTACCTCCCGCGGCGAGCAGGGCCACGGCGCTGCGCACACAGCGGTCTATATCTTCATATGACAGACGGCAGCCCTGAAGGCTGCTTTTTAATATGTCCGCAAGAGATGCGTCCATGGCGTCCGTATAAATTTCTATATTCCCGATAATGCCCTTTTCGGCAGTCATGAACACCTCGATGCCGCCCCACGAAAAGCGCGATTCAAAGCTTGAATTGAATTCGGGAGTCTCACCGAGCCTCCATTCCCATGACGAATATTTATCGTAAAGAGGCCTGACTGCTGCGGGGGCGCTGTCTTCGGAAAACGTATATTCGCATTGCCACGCACCGTAAATATCCCTGAAGGATTCCTTTAACGCCTGAGCCATGAGAGAGGGGCTGATATCCGGATTGAGCTCGCAGAGGTTCACGACCCTCGAACGCACGGAATCGACGCCCTTTGCCTGCATCTTGGCCTTCGATACATTGAGATACCTCGCCATTTTGGAGGAATCCGTATCGAGCAGGAGCGTGCCGTGCATAAGGCCGGTGTCTTTAACGAAGCGGAATGCGTTCCCCGAAAATTTTCTCCCGTCCGCGGTCACTATATCATTCCTGCCGGTAAAATGCGCATCGATCCCGCACCGCTTCACGGCGCCTATTATAACGCTGAGATGCTTTTCAAGGTCATAAAGGCCTGAAGATGTGATGAACGTATAACACATATTGCCGAGATCCTGATATACAGCTCCTCCGCCGGATGACCGCCTCGCAAGTCTGCCGCCGTCCGATTCGAGTTCGGTCACGCGGCACTCCTTCCATGCATTCTGGGATTTGCCTATTACGACCGTATTCTGATTCTGCCACAAGTAAAGTATGACGGTATCATCCTCCGCCGAATCGAATAGGTACTCTTCGACCGCAAGATTGAACCACGGATCGTGAGAAAGAGAAGAAACAAGTTTGATATTTATCTTTTTATCGGTGCCCGGCGCCATAGTATCATACCTTCCGTATCATGTATTTCAAGCGTCAATGATATAACAGATCACGGACTTATGCAAGGGAAGTGCTTCCGGGAGCGCCCGTGAAAATTTTACGGGCATAATGGCATTGTGAGTGTCAAACGGTGAAATGCGTACATAGTATGTTAATGTAACGAGAACGATGAAAGGAACACGAAATATGGCTTGCGGTTGCTTGGATTTTATAAATCAGGACTGCCTTTGGTGGATAATTCTTATCGTTGCCATTCTTGCTATTCTCGGTGATGATAACGGCACCTCCTGTGCCGGTAACGGATGCGGATGCGGCTGTTCATAAAGCCTTCCTGAGGTCCCGATAACACTGTGCCGCCGGTCATTTTAAACCGGCGGTCATTTTTATGAGCACAAAAAATACAAATAAATTTAAAATCCTGTTGAAAGAAACGGACATGCGTGATATAATCCGTACATATGCAGAGGGGAGAGTGTGTCTTTCCCGCAAACAGTTAGGAGGTTTTTTACTATGAAAAGAATCGTTTCTGTGATCTTGACATGTGCGCTTGTTATGACATCCGCCGTATTCATTTTCACGACAAAGGCTCAGGCTGCGGGCGATCCCGAAAGTTATGTGGAGATCACCGTTGCTGCCGATGACCCGTACATCACAATAGATCTTGACGGAGGAATAGATACGTCGAAGGCAAAATATGCCGTTATATGCTATAAAGGCGAAAGCGGTACCGCTGCGGACGGTCAGATATTCCCGAATCCTCCGGTAGGACCGAACGCTGCCGTTACATATGAAATGAACGGCAAGTGGAATAAGACGGTCGTTGATCTTACCGAGCTCGCCGGTGAGGATTGGTCGAAGGGTCTTCGCTATGACCCGCTGGCTCACAACGAAGACGGTGAGATAATAGACGTTGCATGGATCGCTCTTACCGCAACGGCTCCCGGAGCTGATTTTGACGAGAATTCATCTTCTGTTTACAAGCTCATCGACTATAATAAGCTGTTTGAAGCCGCTAACGCTTCTTCGGGCGTAAATGCCATAAAGAATGCGGAGATAAAGGGCGCCAATGCAGCTGTCAATACCGACAAGACAGTCAACCTCGCTATTTCAAGGGGCGCAGGAGATCCCAAGAACATGACAGGCGTTGCAGGCGGTCTCGGTATCAAGCTTACTGTTCCGGAAGGATACAGGCTTAAGGATTTCGTGATCATACAGTCTCCCACATGGGCTACACAGGATCCGGATACATGCAGTGCGATCGTAGAAGTATACAAGTGGGACAGCGACTTTGAAACGACAGTCAGCGCTGAAACCGTAGATGATTTTGAGATAGAATCACATGAAGACAATAAGGACCTGGTCCTCACATTCACCGCCGAGCTCACAGCCGGCACGTATCTCATAAACGTTATATCTTCCGGCGAGAACCCGCTCGGTCTGTGGGACGGCAATCCGGAAGAGAGTCTGGTAGCGGAATATGAGGTTGAGACATTCTGGGACGGCCTTGAGGTTGATTGGGTGCCTCAGTCCAAGTTCACACTGGCATCTCTTTCCTCTGAAGGCGGAGATAACCCCGGTTCCGGCGATACAGGCAACACCGGCAACACAGGAAATACAGGAAATACCGGCAACACGGGAAATACCGGCAACACAGGCAACACCAATACGGCTGACGGCATGTCGATAGCTCTTATAATAGCTGCGGCAGCACTCACGGCAACGGTTGTTGTTAAGAAGAGAAGGATCGGTATCTGACAGGATTTAAGTATTTTACCGGACGGAGATCCGGTTCGGGATCGGGCGGTCTTATAAGGCTGCCCGATTTTGTTATGCTCATTTTGGACTTGCATTTTACGGATGCCGCGCTATAATATACTACAAAATGTTTAAGGAGATGTTATTTATGCCATTAGTTACATCAAGGGAAATGTTCAAAAAGGCTTACGAAGGCGGTTACGCCATCGGTGCGTTCAACGTAAACAACATGGAGATAATCCAGGGCATCACTGAGGCCGCTAAAGAAGAAAATGCTCCGCTCATACTTCAGGTTTCGGCCGGAGCGAGAAAATATGCAAATCACACATATCTCATGAAGCTTGTTGAAGCTGCCGTTATAGAAACGGGACTTCCCATATGCCTCCATCTCGATCACGGCGATACGTTTGAGCTTTGCAAGTCATGTATAGACGGCGGATTTACATCTGTTATGATAGACGGTTCACATCACTCATTTGAGGATAATATAGCTCTTACAAAGCAGGTAGTCGAATATGCTCATTCAAAGGGTGTTACAGTCGAAGGCGAGCTCGGCAGACTCGAGGGAGTAGAGGACGACGTTAAGGTCAAGGCTGAAGACGCTTCCTACACGAATCCCGCGCAGGTTGAAGAATTCGTTACAAAGACAGGCGTTGATTCACTTGCCATAGCGATAGGCACGAGCCACGGCGCATACAAGTTTAAGCCCGGACAGAAGCCCCAGCTCAGATTCGACATACTCGAAGAGGTAGAGAAGAGACTGCCCGGATTCCCGATAGTGCTCCACGGCGCTTCATCGGTTATACCCGAGTTCGTAGAGACTATCAATAAATACGGCGGAAAGATGCCCGATGCCATAGGCATACCCGAGGATATGCTCAGAAAAGCCGCTTCCATGGCTGTATGTAAGATCAATATAGATTCTGACCTCCGTCTTGCCATGACGGCTGCCATAAGAGAGCATTTCGTTGAAGCTCCTTCCGACTTCGATCCCAGACAGTATCTCAAGCCGGCAAGAGAGAACATCAAGAGACTTGTTAAGCATAAGATAGTTGACGTTCTCGGATGCAGCGGCAAGGCGTGACGGATCGCAGACGATCGCATAAGTGATTTAAGGGTATATTTTACGGGAGGATTTTTATATAATGGAACGACTTAAAGGCGCCGCCATATTCGGACAGTCCGGCGGCCCTACATCGGTTATAAATGCGAGTGCGGCGGGAGTCATAATAACGGCTCTCGGACAGGACTGTATAACTAAGGTTTACGGAGCTGCGCACGGGATCAAGGGAATGCTCGAAGAGGAATTTTACGACATGTCTAAGGAAGATCCGCATGAGCTTGAGCTTCTTAAGACGACACCCTCGTCGGCCCTCGGCTCCGTGAGATACAAGCTTAAGGATGCGGACGATGACCCTACGGATTATCTGCGGCTGTTGGATGTATTCAAGAAGTACGATATACGTTATTTCTTTTACAACGGCGGAAATGATTCGATGGATACATGCAACAAGATAAGCAAGTTCATGCAGAAGTCCGGCTACGAAATGAGAGTAATGGGCGTGCCCAAGACGATAGACAACGATCTGTTCGGTACAGATCACTGCCCGGGCTACGGAAGCGCGGCAAAATATGTGGCTACATCTACTATGGAAATATACCACGATGCGCGCGTTTACGACACGGGTATGGTATGCGTGCTTGAAGTAATGGGGCGTCATGCGGGATGGCTTACGGCATCGTCGGCTCTTGCTTCACTTAAAGGTCAGGGCCCTGATCTCATATACGTTCCCGAGCTTCCGTTCAGCAACGAGCAGTTTATAGACGATGTTTCACGCATATATAAAAAGAACGGCAAGGTGATAGTCGCTGTTTCCGAAGGCGCGCAATATGAAGACGGCAGATTCGTTGCCGACAGCGGCGTAAGAGACGCGTTCGGACATGCACAACTCGGAGGAGTCGCCACAACTCTCGCCAACCTCGCTAAAGAAAAGATAGGCTGCAAGGTACGCGGCATAGAGTTCAGTCTGCTTCAGAGATGCGCCGCACACTGTGCTTCCCTCAATGACGTGAATGAAGCATATATGGCGGGCGAAGCTGCTGTCCTTAATGCTGTTTCGGGCAAAACGGATTACTGCGTAGGCTTTGAAAGGTCTGAAGAAGGCGGTTATCATTGCGGTATCAAGCTCATACATCTTGACGATGTGGCAAATACCGAGAAGAAGCTTCCTCGTGAGTGGATAAACAAAGAGGGCAACTTCGTGACACAGGAATATATTGACTATGCACTGCCTCTCATACAGGGAGAATCGAGGCCTCCCGTAGAAGACGGCCTGCCCAGATTCGCAAGGCTTGCAAAGATAAAGCCGTAATGATAAAGCCGTAAGGCGTCATCTGCGGCTCGCTCTGCGGCGGCGGATCTTGCCTACGGAAATAAAAACGATAAGAATTATCTCAAACAGTACAAGCACCGATATGATCAAAAATATATCGGTGTTTTCTTGTATTGTCTTGTAAAACACATTTACTATCTCATTTTCGGAACGGATAGAATTGCCTGCGACTATCGTGACTGCGTGCACGCTCCCGTCCTTCAGGAGGTAATTGGCCGTACCTATGACACTGCCCTTTTCAATGGGCGGAGTCAGTTCCGTGAGGACAGAAACAGTGCCTCCGCCGTACGGAGACTGACCGTTATTGCTGACAGTGATATTGTAGCTTATATTGTCAATGTAGTTTGTGACATCTGCGGGCATCATGCAGTATATGGATTCATTCGCAACGAGCGTGAGCTCTCCGCTTTCGGTATTGACCGTGGTGATAACGCTGTTTTTGGAAACGATAGGAGCTTTGGTAAAATTGGTGAGTGCGTTTTCGATGTATGAAACTCCCAGATCGTATGATATATCATCGGAGACGCCGGACATTGCGAGAATGAGCCGAGTCTGAGGAAGCTCCGTATTGGATGCTCCCGTTGTAATGTAATATATCGTGGTAGACAGCCTGCTCTCGCCTCCGTACACGGTGTAAATGCCTGCCGTGATCGACGAATTGTCAAAGACTGCGTTCCTGAGCATTCTAGACTCATTGACGACTGCCGTTCCTCCCCATATGTGCGCCACCGGACTTGATGCCGCATTTCTGAACTGCTGGTTGTTTACGGCGTACGAAAAGAATCTGCACATGTCGTTTACGGTGGTTCTCTGAGTGTTGTCCGCCGCTCCGTCGGGGCTCGTAAAATATGTTGATGACATGCCGAGCTCCCGTGCCTTCTCATTCATGAGCGATACAAAATACTCGCTGTTCGGGCTGACTACGGATGCGAGCAGCCTTGCGGCATTGTCGGCATTGCACAGTATCACGGATTTTATGAGGTGGTCTACCATGTACTGATTTGAAGTAAGGAGCTCATATCTGCCGGAAGAAGAGGTGCTGTTTTCCTTCGGGGTTATATAATCCGTGACCGATATCCCTTCATGTTCGAGCACGAGCATGCAAGTCATCAGTCTCGAGAGCTGGGAACAGTCTGCCGTGGCGTCGGGATTCATACGCTGCAGCACCTGCTGCGTGTCGGCTTCGTATATCATATATGAAAGAGACGTATCCTCCGGTAAAATGCCGGATTCCGCGCGGCATTTAGTATATGCCGTGCAGAATATCATGACAGCGCACATAACGCATATAATGCACACAATAAGTAAAACAGCATATATTTTTCTTTTCGGCAAGAAAACGTCATGCATCGGAGCGCATCCTTTACAAATGATAGTATAAAACCTGCATGTGCTGAGTATAGCACATATACAGAGCTTTGTAAAAAATTTTACTGCAAAATTTTTTTATTGATTTAAATATTGACATGAAGCGGGAGAACAAGTATACTTCGGGCAAGTGGTATTATTACTCACATTATATAACTTTTGGAGGGTTAATCATGAAGAAGAAAGTAATGGCGCTCATACTTACAGTTGCTCTTGCAGTTTCCGTTATGAGTGTATTTACGGTTCAGGCAGCGGGACTTACCGTTGAAGTTAAAGACGGCGGCCACATTACCGTAAAGGTTGACGGCGAGACTTCCGCCAATGACTGGGTAGGAATTTATAAAGAAGGCGAGCAGTACGGCGAAGGTGAAGGAACCGTCACATCGCTCGTATGGTGGTATATAGACGACACCACGAAGACCGTAAACTGGCCCGAAGACAGAGCTGCTGCCAACACTGCCGCAGGAAAGAACATAGAGGCTGCCGGAAACAGACCTACAGAGCTGAATGAAGATCTGTCTCTTGCTCCCGGCAAGTATTATGCGGTAGTTCTCGGAGGAGAAGACGCTTATACACCCGTCAGCGGTTTTGATGTTGCCGAATTTGAGATAAAGGCACCCGGTGAGGACAACCCCGATTCCGGCAATACAGGCGACACAGGAAATACAGGCAGCACAGGTAATACAGGTAATACCGGAAACACCGGAGATACAGGCAATACCGGAAATACCGGCAGCACAGGCAATCAGGGCGGCAACGCCAACACAGCCGACACTGCATCCGTGATATTCATGATAGCTGCGGCTGCCATGATAGTTACAGTTGCTCTGAGAAAGAAAGCTTATTGATCTTTTATTGATATAACTCAATACACATCACAATAGTAAGGACCCCGTTTTTTGCAGCAGTCGAAAAGCGGGGTTCTTATGCATTTTATTCATTTTGCGCATGGGAGGATGGTATACATATTTGTATTGAATGAAGCGCAGCGTGAGGCTGCGGAGCATTTTACGGGGCCTGCGCTTACTCTCGCGGGGCCGGGCAGCGGCAAAACGCGCGTCATGACAGAAAGGACGCTCATGCTGGCGGAGCGTACGGGAGATCCGGGAGGGATATTGTCGGTGACATTCACAAATGCGGCCGCAAACGAAATGAGGACGCGTTTTATTCAGATGCGTGACAAAAGCGGCGCCGGAAACACGGCGGACGAGCCTGTCTTCAAAACGGTACACAGCTATTGCAATTCCGTTCTCAAGAAATATGAGCAGCTCACAAACACGAGATATACGAGGATAGAAGGAAGCTGCAATACGGCAGAGCAGATACTTAAGGACATCTACCTTGAGATAAACGGTGACGATGCGGACGAATATACCGTGGGTCAGATAAGATCCGCTCTCGGAAGGACGGAGAAGCCGGACGTTAAGAATATAGGCGCCATATTAAAAAAGTACATTGAATACAAACGCAAAAACAACCTGATCGATTTCGACGATATGGTCGCCGTCGCGCTCGATATACTGAATTCGGACAGCAGGGAGGGACGCATCATAAGGAGCGGCGAGCGGGAGCGTTTTAAGTTCATACAGGTTGATGAAGCACAGGATCTGACGAGAGAACAGTTTGACGTTTTACAGATGATTTCGGGATCGGGCAATATATTCGTAGTGGCGGACGATGACCAGAGCATTTACGGCTTCAGGGGAGCCGAGCCTTCGTGCCTTAAGGAATTCACTCAAAAAAATCCCGACTGTAAGATATACAGGCTTTCGAGAAATTACAGATCCGTAAAGAGCATAGTGACACTGTCGGAGAGGTTCATATCTAAAAACACGGACAGATTTGAAAAATCGCTCTACAGTGAGAATGAAAAGGGAAGTATCCCCCGTATAAAAGCATGCCGCGACATTGCGGAGCAGACGGATTTCGTATACGGTGAAATAAAAAAGCTGAGAAAAATGGACCCCGGCATGACATTCGGCATACTCTACAGAAATAATATATCGGGACTTGCCGCAAGAGCGCTGTTTTCCGTGAATTCGGAAGAATATTCTGTTTCAGATGCGTCCCTTAAGATAGGGAGCCTGCCTTTTATGGACAATATACTTTCCGGTATAAGGAACGCGGAAAGGAGCGGCATATTGCTTCCTACGCCCTCACATACGTTCAGGCGGATGCTCGAAAAGGGATTCGAAAGGGAATTCGAGCTGTATTGCAGGAGAACGAGACAGCATCTGAGGTATAAAGACGCCGTCATATCGCTCGCGCATTATTTATGCGGACTGAGCGCTTCGTGGAAGGAAATGCTCAGTATCATCGAAAGAGCCGATGATATGCACGAGAGTGAAAAAGAATGCGCCGTGTCGCTTTCAACGGTACATTCGTCAAAAGGCCTCGAATATGATACGGTATTTATAATCGACGCCGTCAGAGGCGAATTTCCGGGTGAAGGCGCCGACAGGGGGGCTCCCCTCGAAGAGGAAAGAAGACTTTTCTATGTGGCACTCACAAGAGCCAAAAAATACGCATATGTAACATATCCGTTAAAGCGCGGGAACCCTTACGGCAAAAAGGAGCTGTGCGGCGAGAGCATTTTCGTGAGCGAGCTCAAAGGAGCAATAAGAGCCGTAAAATAGTTGTTGACAAACGCGGAATGTTAGTGTATCCTCTGTAAAGATTATTTCCTTTACAGTACCGCATATACTGCCGGGCATATAATCGAAGGCTAATATAACAGATTCGGAGAACTTACAATGGCTCAAGACATTACTGACAGCATATATGAGATCAGCATGCTGCTGGATTTTTACGGGCAGCTCCTGACAGACAGTCAATACAGATGCATGGACATGTATTACAATCAGGATCTGAGCCTTACGGAGATCGCGGAGGAGCTGGGAATAAGCAGACAGGGGGCCCACGACTTTATAAGAAGGGGACGCGCGGCTCTCAATGAATATGAAGATAAGCTGGGGCTCCTCGGCAAATTCAGCGATATAGAGAAGAAGCTCAGGCTGATACAGGCGGATCTGCAGCTTATAGACAGGACAGGCATGAACGACGGCAACATTTATATGCTGGATCAGATAGAACAGAATATCACGGGGATAATCACTAAGCTCTGATACGCAAAAGAAAAATCAGCGGGAAAATGAGCGGGAAAATGAGAGGTTGAATGTTTAATAATGGCATTTGAAAGCTTATCTGCGAAGCTGCAGGCGACTATAAAGAGATTAAGAGGTCAGACGAGAGTCACGGAGAAGGATGTAAAGGAATTCATGCGCGAGATACGTCTTGCGCTGCTCGAGGCCGACGTAAACTATAAAGTGGTAAAGGATTTTACAGCTTCCGTCTCCGCAAAAGCAGTGGGACAGGACGTACTTGAGAGCCTCTCTCCCGGTCAGCAGATCGTTAAGATAGTAGATGATGAACTGACGGCGCTGTTAGGCGCCGATGACTATAAGCTCGACCTTTCCAGGACTCCGCCCAATGTCATAATGATGGTGGGCCTTCAGGGTACCGGTAAGACTACCGCCTGCGCAAAGCTTGCGGCACACCTCAGAAAACAGGGCAGGAAGCCGCTCATGGCCGCATGCGACATATACAGGCCCGCTGCCGTCACACAGCTTCAGGTGCTGGGCAGACAGATAGATATACCGGTATATTCGGAAGAACCGGGAGCAAAGGCGGCGGCAATAGCCGCAAATGCCGTAAAGAGCGCAGTGCGGGGCCTGAACGACGTTGTCATAGTAGATACGGCGGGACGTCTTCAGATAGACGAAGCCCTCATGGAGGAGCTGGAAGAAATAAAAGCAGTCGTAAAGCCGTCGGAGATATTACTCGTGATAGACGCCATGACCGGACAGGAAGCCGCAAACGTGGCCGCTGTCTTCAATGAAAGACTCTCCGTGACCGGCATAATACTTTCAAAGCTCGACAGCGACACAAGGGGCGGCGCGGCGCTTTCCGTAAGAGCGATAACCGGGCGTCCCGTTAAGTTCGCATCCAACGGAGAGAAGATAAACGATTTCGAGATATTTTACCCGAAAAGGATGGCGGACAGGATACTCGGAATGGGAGACGTGCTTACGCTGATAGACAAAGCCGTTGAAATGTATGATGAAAAACAGGCGGAAGAGCTCGAGAAAAAGCTCGCCACGCAGACATTCACGCTCGATGACTTCCTGTCGCAGCTGCAGCAGATAAAGAAAATGGGAGGCCTTGCCGGCATACTGAAGCTCCTTCCGGGCGCCGGGCAGATACGCGACGAGGACATAGACGAAAGACAGCTTGTAAAGGTAGAAGCCATAATACAGTCAATGACAAAGAAGGAGAAACGCAATCCGGATATACTGAACGCGAGCCGCAGAAAGAGAATAGCGGCGGGGAGCGGTACGACGGTGCAGGATGTGAACAAGCTCATGAAACAGTTCGAAGACATGCGCGCCATGATGAAAAAGTTCGGAGGCAAGGGTAAAAAAGGTATTGGCAGGAAAATGTTCGGCGGTAAGATGCCAGACATTTTCATGTAAATATAAATAACACGGCTCACAGAGCGTAAAAACATCGGAGGTGAAACGAAATGGTAAAGATAAGACTCAAGAGGATAGGAGCTAAGAAGGCGCCCTTCTACAGAGTGGTTGTAGCAGAATCGAAGTATTCGAGAGACGGCAGATTCATAGAGGAAATAGGAACATATAATCCCCTCGTTGATCCCGCTGAGATCAAGATAGATTCAGAGCGCGCAGACTACTGGATAAAGAACGGTGCTCAGCCCACCGACACGGTAAAGGCGCTCCTCAAGAAGGCTGCCGAAGCAAAAACGGAAGAATAAGGTCGGATTCAGACCGCACAAATGGGGTATTTTACAATGAAAGAATTCCTGGAGACCGTAGTAAAACAGCTTGTTAACCATCCTGATCAGGTGGCAATAGAAGAAGAGGAAACGGATACAAGCCTGACACTGAAGATATCTGTTGCCGACGACGACAAAGGCAAGGTCATAGGCAAGGAGGGTAAGATCGCGAAGGCGCTGCGCACGGTCACAAAAGCAGCGGCCCGCAATATACCCAAATCGGTGTATGTGGACATTGTATAATAGATCCGCAATCGGGAGGGCATGTAATTTTGCTGAACAGAATAAGAATCGGTGAAATTGTAAATGTTCACGGCGTCAAAGGCGCGCTTAAAGTGCTGCCTTTGACCGATGATCCCGTGCGCTTCTGCTCGCTTGCGGAGGTCGATCTCGTACCGAGACGCGGAGGGACGCCTGTTACATATAAGGTCCTTTCCGCTTCCGTGTCCGGAGGCACGGTACTTTTAAGACTGTCGGGCATAGATAACAGGAACGAAGCCGAGAAGATGAGAGGCATGTTCCTGGAGCTTCCGAGAGAAAAGGCAGTAAAGCTTCCGGAGGACAGCTATTTCATAGGGGATCTTATAGGGTGTGACGTTGCGGACGAGGCCGGAGAGGATCTCGGCAGGCTTACGGACGTGCAGTCAACGGGCGCAAATGATATATACGAAATAACCGGAGCAGACGGCAGGACAATGTGGCTGCCCGCCATAGCGGACGTTATAAAAAGTGTTGATATAGAAAGCGGGCGCATAACAGTAAGGCTGCTGCCCGGACTCCGTGAAGTATACGATGACTAAGAAGATTGAAATACTGACGCTCTTCCCGGACATGGTGGGAGCGGCGTTCGGCGAGAGCATAATAGCGCGGGCCGTATCAAAGGGCATATTGAACATAAAGTGCCGGCAGATAAGGGATTATACACAAAACAGGCAGGGCAAGGTAGACGACTATCCGTACAGCGGAGGCCCGGGCCTTGTGATGGCATATCAGCCCATAGCCGATTGCATACGCGCGGCAAGCGCCGAAATAATGCAGGATAAAAGTGACGGCCTTGAAAGGCCGTATATAATATATATGTCTCCGCAGGGGACGCCTTTTACACAGAAGACCGCCGAAAGGCTCGTACAAAAGGATAACCTGATCATAATATGCGGTCACTATGAGGGTATAGACGAGCGCGTAATAGAAGAATTTGTCGATGAGGAAATATCCGTAGGCGATTTCGTGCTCACGGGCGGAGAGATACCGGCAATGTGCGTAACGGACTGCATAGCACGGCTCATACCTGGCGTGCTGGCGGAAGGCTCCGCCGAAACGGAATCTCATCAGGGACTGCTGCTCGAATATCCCCAATATACACGTCCGGCGGAGATAGAGGGCAAAAAAGTGCCCGACATACTCATATCCGGCAATCACGATGAGATAGTGAAATGGCAGATAGAAGCGGCCGAGGAGCGCACAGCGCGCAAAAGGCCGGATCTTTTCGATATATATTCGGAACAGAAGCAGGAAAGAGAAACATTTTATTTTGACAACAGCGCCACTACGAAGCAGGACGCGCGCGTTACGGAGGTAATGAGCAGGGCCGCGCGCTTTACGTACGGCAATCCCTCATCCCTTCACAGAATGGGGCTTGAGGCAGAGAGAGCGCTTTCTGCGGCAAGGCGTGAGATAGCAGGATATATAGGCGCGCAGGAAAAAGAGATATATTTCACATCGTGCGCAACAGAGAGCAACAACTGGGCTCTGAGAGGTTTTCTGGATGCGAACAGGCACGCGGGAAAGAGAGTGATAATATCCGCGGGAGAGCATGCTTCGGTCACAGAAACGGCGGCTGTGCTGTCTTCAATGTCGTATGACGTGCAGACAGTGCCTCTTACAAAAAACGGACTTATAAATACGGACATTTTAAGAGAGCTCGTTACGAAGGATACTGCCATAGTGTCTGTGGGACACGTGAACAGCGAAACAGGCGCCGTGCAGGATATAGCGGAGGCGGCGCGCATAGTAAGGAGCATAAATCCACGCGCCGTGATACACACGGACTGCGTACAGAGCTTCGGCAAGCTGAACGTATCAGTACAGAAGCTGGGGTGCGACATGCTGAGCGTGAGCGCACACAAGATACACGGGCCGCGGGGCGTGGGCTTTTTGTACATAAGACAGGGACTGAGGCTGACGCCGCTCCTTACCGGAGGCGGTCAGGAAAGAGGCATGAGATCCGGAACGGAGAACCTGCCCGGTATAGTCGGACTCGCGGAGGCCGCACGCCTGATGTGCGGCAGGGAGAACATGGAGGAGCATTTTACCCATGTAAAGAATATGAACCGCATATTCAGGGATATTTTAACGGATGAGATACGTTCGTGCGTTATGATATCCGATGAAGATATATCGTCTCCGTACGTACTGTGCGTCTCTTTTCCCGGGCTGCGCGCCGAGGTGATACAGCACAGCGTAGAATCCAAGGGCGTGTACATATCGGTAGGCTCCGCCTGCTCGTCGCACAAGAAGGACAGGAGCGCGACGCTCGCCGCCATGGGATACGACAACAGAACGACGGACGGCGCGGTGAGGATAAGCTTTTCATATAAGAATACAGAAAAACAGGCAGAATACGCCGCGCGCACCATATGCTCCGAGGTGAAGAAGCTCTACGGAAGGGCGAGCAGAAGGAGCAGATAATATTTTACAGAAAGGAAACGGTCCGGTGGATAAGGTCATACTCGCAAGAATAGGAGAAATAGCGCTTAAAGGACTTAACAGGTCCACATTTGAGCAGAGGCTCGCGCGCAACATGAAGGCGGCCATGGGAGGCTGCGGAGATTGCTATGTCAGATGGTCGCAGTCGAGATATTACGTGGAGCCGAGGTGCGACGATTTCGATTTTGATAGGGCGCTTGAAATGCTCAAGGGCGTTTTCGGACTTGTGTCGGTGAGCCCGGCATTCGTCACGGAATCGGAGATGTCTCATATATCGGGCCTTGCCATAGAGTGCGCCGGGCGTAAAATATCAGAGCTCAAAGGGCGGGGCATGACGGACATATCATTTAAAGTAGAAACAAAACGCGGGCTTAAGACATTCCCGCTCACATCTCTTCAGGTCTCGTCCGAAATAGGAGGACAGATATCGGATGCGTTCCCCGAGCTCAAAGTTGATGTGAACGATCCGGATTTCATACTTTATATAGAAGTCAGAGAGAATACATACGTATATACGGATATATATGAGGCTCCGGGCGGTATGCCCACGGGCTCTAACGGCAAAGCGTGCCTTCTCATATCGGGAGGTATAGACAGCCCGGTCGCGGGATATATGATAGCAAAAAGGGGTGTCAGCATATGTGCCGTGCATTTTTACAGCTATCCTTACACGAGCGAAAGAGCCAAAGATAAGGTGATAGAGCTCACAAAAACAGTAGGCAGATACTGCGGGGGCATAAAGCTCCTCGTAGTCCCGTATACGGAAGTGCAGCTGGCGATACAGGAGCATTGCAGGGAAGAGCTCTCCACCGTGATAATGAGAAGATCCATGATGAGGATCGCGGAGAGATGCGCGCGCAAGTACGGATGCTCCGCGCTCGTAACGGGCGAGAGCGTGGGACAGGTAGCGAGTCAGACTATGCAGGCGCTGTACTGCACGGACGAGGCCGCAACAATGCCCGTTTTCCGTCCCCTTATAGGCATGGATAAAATGGAGGTCGTTGAAATAGCCAGAAAGATAGGCACTTTTGAAATGAGCATATTGCCGTACGAGGATTGCTGCACCGTTTTCACGCCGAAGCACCCCAAAACAAGGCCGTCGCTCAAGGAAGTGCAGGCAGAGGAGCTGAAGGCGGATTTCCCGACCCTTGAAAATGCGGCTTTCGAAGGCATAGAGATAATAAGAGCATAGCAAAAAATGTAAAAATAAAACTAAACAGGAGGCGTTTGAAATGTATGTAACTTATTGGTACGGACCGCCGGAAAAATTCCTGAACAGCAAAGTGTACGAAGATGTCAAGAATGCGGGTTTTACACTTGCAGGGCCCATGGCCAGCGGCGGCGTTACGGTGGAAACGAATCTGAGATTCCTTGACATATGTGCGGAGCAGGGCATGAAGGCTTGCATATATGACTCAAGGGTGGATGAAGCCATGAAGCTTCACAGGGAAAATGACAAGGCCTGGCGCGAGCGCATAAGATCCGTGACTGAGGATTACAGGCACCATCCGGCACTTTACAGCTATTACGTACTGGACGAGCCTACGGCTCACCTATTCGGCATGCTGGCCGATATAGTGGCGGCATTCAAAGAATATGATCCGGAGCATCCGGCATATATAAACCTGCTGCCCAATTATGCCACGATAGAACAGATAGGCACGCCCACGTATTATGACTACGTAAAGGACTTCATAGAAAAAGTAAAGCCGGCATTCGTGAGCTATGACCACTATCATTTTCTGGAGGTCAGCGCGGACAGCGTGCAGGGACAGGAGGCAGACATAGAGGAGACGGACGACGAACGCGAGAACGCCATAAGGCGCTCCGCAATGATAAACATAGACAGGCCGGGCTTCTTTGAAAATCTGGAGATAGTAAGAGAGCTTGCCGAGGCGCACAACATACCCTTCATGGTGATAGTACTGCTCATACAGCACGGGCCTTACAGGAACCTAACGGAGGCGGAGCTCCGCTTCGAGGCATTTCAGTCACTGGCATACGGCGCTGACATGCTTTCATACTTTACATACTGGACCGTGATAGAGCCTGGTTCCTGGTGGAATTGGCGCAACGGATGCATAAGCTGCGACGGCACCGAGAAGCTTCAGCATTATTATGACGTTTCAAAAGTGAACCGCGACGTACACGCATACGCGGAATATCTTGACGGTCGCAAGCTTGTAAAGGTGACGCACGTAGGCAAAATAAATGACAAGGTAGAATACTTTACGGGTAATATATGCTCGGAGTCGCCCGTACAGCTCACTATAGGAGAATTTGAGGGCGGCTACACGGTCATAGCGAATAAGGACATATCGGGAAAAGCCGTTTTCAGAGCAGACATAGCGCGCGGCGCCGCAAGACTTGATACGGAAAGCGGAGAATTCAGAGAGCTTCCGGACGGAGAGATCGTATTGGAGGCCGGAGACATGGCGCTCATAAGGCGCCTGTGAGCAGGGAGGAAAAACAATGTTTAACTATTCAGTAATTTTGGGCAATGTAGGTCAGTGCTCGGACAGATACATGACTTGCGGCTATGACAGGCCCTTTGAGCTTCCGGAGCTTTTTGAGAGAGTGGCATCGATACCGGGAGTCACGGGCGTGGAATATATAGGAAATTGGCACTTGTCCGACAAGACTGTTCATCAGATAAGCGATCTGCAGAAGCAGTACGGCCTGCGCGCGGTCGCTGTAATACCGGATCATTTCGGAACACCCATATGGGGCAAGGGCGCATTCACGGCTCCGGATAAGGATGTGCGTAAGGCGGCGGTAGCCGAGACACTTAAAACTGCGGAGCTTGCAAGGGAGATAGGCTGTCCTATCATAAGCATATGGAACGGACAGGACGGCTACGACTACCCGCTGCAGGCCGATTACATAAATGCGGGACAGTGGCTTGCCGAGGGACTCGGAGAATGCTGCACGCTGGCGCCCGACATGAAGATATCGCTTGAATACAAGCCCAAGGAGCCGAGGAACCACTGCTTCATACCCAATGTGTGGTCGGCTCTTACACTGATCGCCGAGTCCGGCGTTCCCAACATGGGCATCACCATAGACGTAGGCCACTCGCTTGAGGCATATGAGAACGTATCGGAGGCCGTATGCGCCGCCATGTCGCGCGGTAAGATGTTCCATTTCCACATGAACGACAACTGGAGACTCTGGGACGACGATATGATAGCCGGCTCCGTACACACCATAGAATTCATAGAAATGTTCTATTGGCTCAAAAAGCTGGACTACACGGGCTTCATATCCACGGATCAGTATCCGTACCGCGAAAACAGCAGGGACGCCGTTGCCCAGACCGTGAAATGGATGCAGACATTTGAGAGGATAGCGGATGAGATAGATATGGATGAAGTACAGGCGATACTTGACAGAAACGATGCCGTGGCTTCCAACGAATATCTGAGACGCCTCATGTTCGGCCGCTTCGGCATATGATATTTCCGCCGCGATACGGAGCACACTGTTATACTTTGTAAAATAACGTAAATAATAACCTCGTCACACGTAAAAGTATTTATGATGTGAGGAGGTTATTTTTATACGTACTCATACGATACCCGAATATATAAAGCACGCGGCCGCAACAGCCGAAAAGCACCGCACCGGAAAATATGCGCCCTGCCGCCTGCCTGACGTACGGAAATGCGCCGACATCATAAGCAGAACGTATATGCGCATTGACGGCGGCGACAGCCGCATCATACCGTCTGATGAGTGGATAGCCGACAATCATCATATAATAGAGGAGGCCGCGGAAGCGGCGGTAAATGAGAAATATCCGAGATCCTTATACGGAAGGGCGGATATATCGAGAGCATATGAGATAGCCTCTGAAATAGTCGGGCATACGGACGGTAAAGTGACGGAAACGGAGATAACGGATTTCGTATCCGCCTATGAAAAGGTAAGGCCGCTCAACGAAGCGGAGCTTTCTGTACTGAAGAGCATGCTGAGGCTGGCTCTCATAGAAAGACTTTCCGATATATGCGTATCCTCCGATTCTATATACAGGGACAGGAAAGAATGCACACGCATATTCAAGGAATATATGTCGTATATGCCGTATTCGGAGAGCAGTGAGAGAGAACAGAAAAGGTCGGCGGATATTTTATTCGAAAACGAAGAAATGCTGAGGCCCGTGTTTGCCGAAACGGTCCTGAGACTGTATGCGGAGCGTGAGGACAACGGCGGAGACGCCGTGCGCGAAGCGCTGTCAAGAAGACTGGCGGCAAAGGGCACGACAGTAGACGCTGTGATAGCAAGAGCGCATGAAATGCGCATTTCACTCGGCGTTTCGGCCGGCAATGCCGTAAAAAGCCTTCAGGGTCTTTCATCGCTTGACTGGGACGGCATGATGTCGGAGCTGTGCGTCACGGAGCAGATACTTAACGGCGACCCGGCGGGCATATTCGGCCGCATGACGCCGGAAACAAGGGCCGAATATGTAAGGCTTGCAAGAGTATGCGCGCGCAGGAGAGGCGAAACGCCCGAGGAGTTTGCGCTCTATGCGGCCTCGGCGGCAGCAGAGGCCGCGCAAAGGGGCGCCTCGGAGTGCGAGTGCCATGTAGGCAGATATATATACGACGAGTATACAAAGAAAAACGAATTCAGACCGTTCAGATACATGTTTGCCTTTATAACGCTGATACTCGCGTTCTGCCCCGCGGTGTATGCGTGGAGAGAGTGCATTGACGGGCACTCGCTCATAGGCGTACTGCCTGCCGCGGTAATAACGGCGCTCATACTTACAGTGAGCATGGGCCTTGCACTGACAGCGGCCCAGAACATATTCATGGAAAGAAGAATGCCCTTCCGGCTCCCGGCTCTCGACTTTCAAGGAAAGCTCCCCGAGGGCCTCCGCATAATGACAGTCATACCGTGCATTTTAAGCACCGAGGAGCACACAGACGAGATAATGCGTGAAATAGAAGCCGCCGCATGGGCGAATCCCCAGGAGGGCATATATTACACCGTGCTTGCGGACCTGCCCGAGTCGGATACGAGAACGCGTCCGGAGGACGCCCGCGCGCAGGAATACGCAAGAAAGCTCACAGACAGTCTCAACCGGAGGTTCATGCGCATACGCGGCACGGACGAAGAATTGTTCCACATACTCATAAGAGGGCGCGTATTTTACGAGAAAGACAAAAAGTGGAGGGGATACGAAAGAAAGCGCGGAGCACTGACTGAGCTGAACAGAGCCGTTATAAACGGAACGCTGCCCCGCGTCGATTATGTGCTCACGGTGGATGAGGGCACCGTAATACCCGTAAATACAGCCGTGTCTCTGGCACAGATAATGCATCATCCTCTCAATCGCCCCGAGGTCACATATATAGGCGCGGAGCCTGTCGTGACGAAGGGCTATGCCATACTCCAGCCCGCCATGAGCCATTCCGGGCTTGACAGAGAAAATGCGACATTATTTGAGAAAATATATTCGGACGACTCCGGATATGACTCGTATCAGAGCAGAACGTCCGATTTTTATTTTGATATATGCCATGAGGGGATCTACACGGGAAAAGGAATGTACGATCCGTACATTTTTAACGGCATACTGGAAGGCAGGTTCAAAGAAGACAGCATACTGAGCCACGATCTTCTGGAGGGCTCGTATCTTAGGACGGGCTTCGCATCAGGCATACACCTTTACGAGAATTTCCCGAAGAGTCTTGCGGGCCATTCCGCGAGACTCCACAGGTGGCTGAGGGGAGACTGGCAGCTGCTTCCTTTTATGGGCAGGCGCTTTGAGGACGCAAAGTCGGCAATGCGTAAAAATCCACTCAACGCATATTCTCTCTTTAAAATGCGTATGAACATTTTACGGGGAGTGATGCCCTGCGCTGCGCTGCTCCTTCTTTTTGCGGGCATTTATCTCGTAAGGAGACTCACGCCCATGTGGGTAATGATAACAGTCATATATGCCGCCGCCACGGCGGGAGGCGGCAGCGTGCCCGTAAGGCTGCTGCGCGGCTTCTTTAATATACTGTTCCTGCCGCACGCGGCATACTGTCATGCAGACGCGGCCGTAAGAGCCCTGTGGCGCACATACAGGAGCAGAAAAAACATGCTCGAATGGGTCGTGTCCACCGATACCGGCGGCAGAACCTGCGATTCTCCTTCGTATTATTGCAGGCTCATGTGGCCCTGCTTTGCGGCGGCGGCAGCGGCGGCGCCCTTCATGTACGGCATTCCGAGCGTTCTGTGGATAACGGCTCCCTTTGCCGCGTATATCATATCGCACAGACCCGTTTCACGCGGTAAAAGACACGCATATGTGCCGGATGAGATATCCGTTCGTAAAATGCGTTTCACGGCGCGTAAAATATGGGCGTTTTACGAGGATCTGGCGGGAAAGGAGGAAAATCATCTGCCTCCCGACAACGTGCAGTTCTCGCCCGTGTACTCGGTGGCGCACAGGACTTCGCCCACGAATATAGGATTTCTCATAATATCCGTCATCATATCGCACCGGTTCGGATATATATCGAAGGCTGAAATGATATCACGTCTTTCGGACATAACGGATACGCTGTGCAGGACGGAAAAATGGAACGGGCATCTGCTCAATTGGTACGACACGACAACGCTGGAGCCGTTGGAACCGAGATACGTATCAAGCGTGGACAGCGGCAATCTGTGCGCGTGCCTCCTTACGGCCGCCTCGTATCTGAGCGGCGGCGCATGCGGCGCAGAGGGTAAGGACCGGCTTTTTGAGGAGGCGGAGGGCATGCTCGATACTGTCTACTGCCTCAATGCGCTGGCGGACGAGGACGGCAAGGTGGACGAAAGACCGCTCGAAAAGCTCTTGAGCCGCGACGCCTCCGAAAACGAATTCAGGGCGGTGATAGATCATTACAGGGAAAGCCTCCGTGAAAGAGCCGGCGAGAACGCGGGCGCGCATTCACTGAGGCTCGCGCTCATGCGCACGGCGGAAAGACTGGGCAAAAAGCTCGGCGGCGCAACGGAATGCGGGAATGAAAGCGCTCTTAAAGAGACGGCCTTCAGGATGGCGGACTTGGCGCTTAAAATGGATTTCGGAGCGCTCTACGATAAAAAAAGAAGACAGCTCCGTATAGGTTACAATTGCTCGGAGAGCAGATTCTCGGATTCGTATTACGACATGCTCATGTCGGAAGCGAGGCTCACATCGTATGCGGCAATGGCAAAGGGCGACATAGGAGAGGAGCATTTCGTATCCCTTGCGCGCAGGTGGAACGGGAAAGGCACAATGCTGCTATCGTGGTCGGGCACCGTTTTCGAATATATGATGCCCGAGCTCTTCATGCCTTCGCCCTGCGGCTCCGCACTTTCTGTGTCGGTGAGTGAAATGCTGGATACGGAAATAAAAGGCGCGCCTCCGGACACTCCCTGGGGCATATCGGAATCGGGCTACAATGTGCCCGATATAAACATGAATTACAAATACAAGGCCTTCGGCATGAAGGAGCTGGCGGTAAAGAGGATACAGGGCTCCGAGCATGTGACGGCGCCCTACGCTTCATTGATGTCCTGCGCTCACAGACCGTTGGAGGTCATAAAAAACATGGATCTTATGGCCCAAAAGGGCGCGCTCGGGCGGTACGGATTCTATGAAGCGCTGGATGATACGCCGGGTCGCAGGGGCATCGTGGAAAGCTTTATGGCCCACCATCTCGGAATGTCGCTCTGCGGCATAGCGAACACGCTGTTTGACGGCATGATATCGAAGGCGTTTTCGGAAATGCCCATGATGAGGAGCATAAGAGTCATATTGACCGAGAAGCATGCGCCGCATGTAAAACGGGCAATGCGTGCAAAGCAGAGATTGCACAGGCGCGGGCGCGGGCAGGGTGAGATAGGAAAGAACGCGCCCGCCCCGAAGGCAGAGAGCGAAGCCGCTCTCATATACGGCCGCGACGCCGAAGTGCTCTCAAACGGCAGATACAGCGCCGTTTTAAACGGCTCGGGAGGCGGCTATTCAATGCTTGACGGCATTTTACTGAACGTAAAACGCATGGGCGGCGAATGCCGCGGCACGGTATTTTACCTTAACGGCAAGGCGCTCTCTCCCGTAAAATGCGTGCACGACTCCGGTAAAACGGAGTATACGTACTACACCGGGACAGCCGATGTGACACAGACAGTGTGCGTATTTCAGAACGCGGACGCGGAGCTGAGGAAGATACGCATCACGAACAACACGGAAAATGCGAGGCTTTACAATATAACGGCATATACGGAAATAATGCTGGCATCTCAGGCGGCATACGAGGCGCACCCTTCGTATTCGAACATGTTCGTGACCACAAGGGCGCGCACAGACATCGCGGGAATGCCCTTAGTCCTCACGGCGGAAAGAAGGAGGCATTCTCCGGAGGAAAAGCGCCTTACGGCATACTGCGCCCTGAGAAACCCCGATAAGGACGGCAAAAACACGGAAAACGTTATGTACGACACTGACATACTGAGCTTCACGGGAAGGAACAGAAGCCCGGAGAAACCCGAGGTGTTCGAGAAAGACGGTGCGGGAGAGGACGTGCTCCTTTCTATGAACACGGGCACGGTACTGAACCCCTGCTTTGCGGTGAACGCGGAAGTGCGGGTCGGTGCGGGAGAGAGCGCGGAGATAGAACTCATATTCGGTATGAGCGCGGGCGGCCCGGAGGAGGCCTGTGATGTATCGGAGAAGCTTGACGAGAGCGGCAGGGCTTTTGAGCTGGCAAGGACAAGGAGCATAATAGAAAACGAGCATATATCGCTGCGTAAGGGCGACACGGCATATTTCAGGAGCTTTTCGTCAAAGCTGCTGTACGGCAGAAAAAGCTGCCCGGAGGCGCTCCGTAAAAAGCTGTGGAGCTTCGGCATATCCGGAGACAATCCCATAATAACGGTCATGCTGCGCCGTACCGAAAATGCGGCGAGGCTCGAAAAGATAGTGAGAATGTGGTGCTTCTACAGCTTCAGAGGCATGAAAACAGACATGGTGATAGCAGTCTTTGACAATTCGGACTATATGAGTCCAGTAAGGGAGCTGGCGGGAAGCGTGGCGTCGAAGGCTATGTGGGGATATTTCACGGTGCGGGGAGACATTTTCGTAATAGCGCCGAAGGACTCCGAAAGCGCGGTGCCGCTCATAGAGAGCGCGAATGTCGTTTTCTGGCTGTGAACAGCGCTGAGATCGCGGGAGAATGACTGAATGGATACAGACAAGCTTAAATTCAATAACGGCTTCGGCGGCTTCGACCCCGATAACAATGAATATGTTATTTTTGCGGACACGCCGCTTCCGTGGATAAACTGCATTTCGCAGAGCGATATTTCACAGAAAGCGTGCGAGCCCTTCGGCTTCATTATATCCGAAAAGGGCGGAGGCTACGTGTGGTCGGGCAACAGCAGAGAGGGGCAGCTCACGAAGTGGTACTGCGATCCCGCGGGCGACCCTTCCGACGAAAAGATCGTCATATACTGCGGAGGCGTTTCGTTTTCTCCCTTTGAAAGGTGCACTGCGCGCCACGGCTTCGGTTATTCACATTTTACCGGTGAAATGAGCGGTGTGTCGTGGGAGCTTTCCGTATTCGTACCCTTGGGAAAGCCTGTCAAGGTCACACTCTTGTCAGTCAGTGTGAACGCAGATTCGGAGGTGGCGGTCAGGTACAGCGCCGATTCAGTGTACGAGAATCGCATTTATTCATCGACTGACGGTGAAATGCAGAGGGTGAAGGCGGGTGATAAGATAGATTTTGTATTCCTGCTGTCAAAAAGCGATGCGTATTTTGAAGAATTGCGGGATCACCATACATGCGCCTGCGAGCTCGGGCGCGTAAAAGAGCATTGGAGGGAGCGCCTCGGCAGGATAAAGATAAAGACTCCCGACGAGAGCCTTAACGTGATCATGAACGGGTGGCTCATGTACCAGACGATAAGCTGCCGCATGGACGGGCGCACGGCATTTTACCAGTGCGGGGGAGCCTACGGCTTCCGGGATCAGCTTCAGGATTCGCTGGCGCTCCTTTACACGGAGCCGGAAAAGACCCGCTCGTGCATACTTCTGCACGCCTCGCGCCAGTACGAGGAGGGGGACGTGCAGCACTGGTGGCATCCTCCCGAGAATGCGGGGCTCCGCAGCCGTTACAGCGACGACCTTCTGTGGCTCGTATATGTCACGGGAAAATATATCGATGTAACGGGCGATACGGACATACTTTCGGAAAAAGTGCCGTATTTAAAGAGCCGCGTGCTTGACGCTTCCGAGACGGACAGATACGAGAATGCGGAAGTGAGCGAGCGCAGCGACACGCTCTTTGCCCACTGTCTGCTTGCCTGCAGACATGCCATGAGATACGGTGCTCACGGTCTTCCCCTCATAAAAGGCGGCGACTGGAACGACGGCATGAACCGGGTGGGCATAAAGGGCGCAGGCGAGAGCGTGTGGCTTGCGTGGTTTTTGTGCGCATGCATACGTTATATATGTAAAATGTCGCGCCTTTCCGATGCGGGGCGCGTGCTTGAGGACAGGCGCGCCATGCTGGCGGAGGCGGACAGGATAGCGGGATGCATAGAAAAATACGCCTGGGACGGAGCCTGGTATGTGCGCGCGTTCTGCGACAGCGGCAGGATACTGGGGACATCCTCCGCAAATGAATGCAGGATAGATTCGATAGCGCAGTCCTGGGCGGTGCTGAGCGATTACGGAAACGCGGAGCGCGCGGGCAAGGCCCTGCTCTCGGCGGAGAGGTACCTCGTTGACCGTGAAAACGGCACAGTCAGGCTGCTCACGCCGCCTTTTACGGAAAATTCCACGGAGGATGTGGGCTATATCGCCTCTTACCCTCCGGGCGTACGCGAAAACGGGGCGCAGTATACCCATGCGGCGGTGTGGCTGGCAAAGGCTTTTCTGAATTACGGCGGGCTCTCGGGCACGGATGCGGAGGATTTTGCCGAAAAGGGCAGGAGGATATTGGATATGCTGAATCCCGTGAACCATGCCCGGACGCAGCTTGAAGCGGCAAGATACAAGACTGAGCCGTATGCGGTGGCGGCCGATATCTACAGCGGCGATAAGAGCGGCCGCGGAGGCTGGAGCTGGTACACGGGCTCCGCCGCCTGGCTGTATACGACGGTGCTCGAGGATATGCTCGGCTTCTGCGTGAGATATTCATATGAAAATAAGCGCGCGGAGCTCATTTCGGAGCCGCGGGTACCCCGGTCGTGGCACGGATACAGCATAGAATACAGGTACGGGTCATCGGTATACGTTCTTACATTCAGAAAAGGAAGCGGCGGCACGCGCGAAGGCACGCGCGCAGGCCGCGTCATACCGCTCGAAGATGACGGAAAAAGGCACGATATATCGGTAGTCATATGACAAATTATTAAATTGACAACGATGTTATCATAATGTAATATGACAACAACAAATTTTACAGGTGGTGTAATATAGATGCACTTTAAAAAATCATCATTTTCGGTGCGCACGGCATTGCTCGTATTGGCCTGCGCATGCTGCCTCTCATCTGCATCGTGCAGCGGCGGCAAGGAAAACGGAGAAGGAGATGACGTTATAGTGAATTTCAACATAAACGGCTCACAGCCCGGGAATTACCCCGTAAACAGTGACAGTCCTCTTTCGGCGTCCTTTGCGTATGCGAACGGTATAGCAAACGCAGTGCAGGGATTTTACACGGACGGGACGAGATCATATTATGCCCTTAAGAACATAAACACTAGCCTCGTGCACAGGATAAGCGGCTACGGCGGCTTCAATGTAACGGAGATAGCAAATGCCGACGGCACGCCGTATGCGAACAATTCTCTGGACGTATATGTGAAGATGAAGGACGGCGCGGTGAATTACGCGGGAAATTCGAGCACATCCGGCAGGGTCAACGGAACGAGACTGGGATATTATTATTATGAAACGCATATAAGGGATCTCATGTTCGCATACGCGACCAAAGAAGGAGATTACATAGAAGAAACGACCGTAGATACGACAAAGGAATGGCACGTGCACGATATGACGGGGCCCGTATACAAAGACGGCGTTATGACAGTATCGTCGTCATTTTCGGAGGATCCGTACGTATACACGAACTTCGTCAATGTGCCGGGGGACAGATATAACGCGATTGAAATTGAAATGAGCATAGAAGGTACCGCAAATTCGGGCCAGCTGTTTTTCTGCTCATCTGAATCGGGAGGATTTTCCGGTAACCGGTTTGGCTCTTTCCCCATGAATCCCGACGGCAAGATGCACAAATATCTGATAGATCTCACTACATGCGGCTACGACGGCTATGATCTTACGGGAGTGCGCCTCGATCTGGGCGATTCCGGCGAGAACACGTTCCATATAAAGTCCGTAAAGGCGGTCAAGATAAAAACGAGCAGCGTAGGCTACAAGCTTGACAAGACATTTCACATGTACTCGGACAAGCTCCATCAGGAGTACAGGCTCGTAAAGATGGAGAACCTGCCGGAGGGATCGTATGAATATTCCGAGTTCGGAGTGGAGCTCAAGGTGCCGAAGGATAACGTCTTACAGTATAAAACGGAATATGAGGACGACGGAAAGACTGTGAAATATGCGGCCGTAGACGTTAAGGATGCGGGCATCATAGGCTTCATAGCCCCGTATGACAGGGAAAATAATATATCGGTCTCGGAAGAGGGCGGATATATCGTACTGAGACAGAGCACAGGTCAGGACACATTCGGAAGCCGCCTGTACAATGACAAGACACACGACTATGCGGGCATAGACAAGGCCGCGTTCGAGGAGAGAAATCCCATAACGGACATATCAGTCGAGAAAACGGTCAGATCCGGCGGAAAATACGTTGAATATGACAGCATGAGGGGCGCGTACGAGTTCACTATGAACGGCACGAACTTCTCGCAGGCATTTTACAATGAACCCAACGGATATTTTTATTCCGATATTTCAATGAAAAACGACAGCGGCGGCGACAGGAACGTATACATATGGATGAACGGCAAGGCGGGATGCCTCGAGTGCGCGGCTGTTAAGGACGGAAACGGTAAGATAGTGCCCATACCCACACAGGTGTGCAAGAATTTCCAGGGTGAGATAGAGGAGCCCTTCTATGACCCCGAGGATAAAGAATACGGAGATACATTTATTCCTCTCAGCATACACAACGGCGAGAAGCTCGATTTTACCATATATAACCTGTATCAGAATTGGGGAGTGTTCCCTCTGAAGCAGCTGTCGTCCATACAGTTCCACATTTCGTATTACCATCTGTCTACGGGCGTTACGGAGTCCAACTGCATCGCGCCGTACTTTGTTTACGGAAAGGATCTGTGGACGCTGCCGGATTTCAGAGGGTGCAGCGGCATAATGTGGTCGGGACAGCCCCAGTTCAACTCTGTGGGCAGGCTGCGCTTCGTATCCTACATAAAGGACGGCACTCAGCATATGCCCGAGTATACGGGAAGCGATATCAGATCGTCGGGCACGTCCTACGCCGATCTTGATTACAGCTACATTTCGGACTGCGGCTCGTATAAATATACGCTGAGACATCTGGAATTCCCTCAGAATGACGAGAACAGGACATATTATTCGCTGCGGCTCGATTTCCTTAAGGATCTGACGGTGGCGGATGTAAAGAATAATCTCACTCTGTTCAGCTTCGACGGAAGATCGGAGGTGTTCGGTAAAATGAGCTACTCCGACGAAAACGGAAAGCACGTCGAGAAAAATGTGATCAAATTCCCCGGAATGAAGGAGATAATAGACATAGGCGGCGAAAACGCATATTTCAGCTACTACGGGCTTAATAACGAGCAGACCAACATAACGAACTTCGCATATATAATCAGAAACAGCGACATAACGGTAAATTCAAACCGGTGGAACGGCCATTTCGCTCTCAGGAATTCATATACTGCCGGACTCAATCTGGCGGAGCTCTCTCTCATGGAGGACGAAATGCAGTTCAAGGCGGGAGACCACATATATATCGATTTCATACTTCTTCCCTGGGGCACCGGCACCAGCGACACGGATGAGAATGTTCAGTATGTCATACAGGATTCCGTGATAAATCCGGTAAGGATAGAGGCCGTAAAGGGAAGCGTCACGGAGGACACGTACCTGCCTGTCATAAAGGCGGAAGGGAACGAGGCCGAATTCACACTGAGCGGAGGGCGCAACAAGATAGCGGTGCGCATAGACGGCATGACTTCAATAAGCGGCATAACAGTGCGCGATACCACCGGCGGCGGGGATAAAGAGTATGTGATAAGCACGACGGATTATGACGGCTACCAGATAATATACAATGAAGACGGCACTTACAGCTATGTGTTCATAGCGGACATGGGTAACGGAGATCCGGCCGCAAACACGCGCACATTCTTTGTAAAGGCAGCCTGACAGGGAGCATATCATGAAGGAAATATATAACATTCATCCCGATATGTGTAAAATGTCGGGCAGGAACAGCTTTACGGATAAAGGGCTCGCGCTTGACTGGTCGTGCGCTTCGCTGGAATTCAGGGCATACTGCAAAGGGCGCGTGACAGGAGCGGTATATGCCGCCGCCTGCGACGCATTTTACGACTGTTTGTATATGTCCGTATATGCGGACGGCCGACTTTTTGGGCCGAGAGAAAAAAATGCCGTCACCGGCACGGGAGAGCGCGAGTTCGTGCTGGCGGACGGTCTGCCTGAGGGCGTGCACGATTTCAAGATAATAAGACAGAGCGAATCCGAGACGGGAGAATTCTGCATAAAGAGCATAAGCCTGGACGGATATTTGCTCCCGCCGCCGGAAAGGAGCGATCTTTACATAGAATTCATAGGAGACTCCATAACGACGGGCACGGGGAATCTTTACACTCCCGAATGCGGCGCGGACATAAACCCCACTGCGAAATGCTATCAGGACGGAACACGCACATACGCATACCTTGCGGCAAAGAGGCTGGGCGCGGATGTGAGCATCACGGCGCAGCAGGGAATAGGCATAATATGCGGCTGGCAGCCCCACACCACGCTGGAAACGTATGAAATGACATGTTATCAGAGGGGAAGATGCGATAAGTGGAATTTCGCGCGCAAGCCGGACATAACCGTCATAAATCTCAGCTCGAACGACTTCGACAAGCTGGAAGAGTACGGCAAAACGGAAAATGACCTGAAGGCGGGAGCGGTGAAGCTTTCACGGATCGTGCGCTCTCATTATCCCGATACTGCCGTTGTGTGGGCATACGGCATGATAGGTCAGCAGATGTGCGGCGTGCTCTCGGATGCGGTAAAGGAGCTGGGAGGCGAGTCGGAGGGATTTTACTTCCTGAAAATGGAGAGCGATTCTTCGGGAGGCGGCGGTCACCCGGCCCTCGGAGGTCACAGCAGGAACGCGGAAAGACTGTATGAATTTCTGAAATATGTCATAAAAGAACGGGGTATACGCCCGAAGGAGGACAAATAAATGCTTGAAACGGGAATAAAAGGAAAGAAAACGATAAAGGTAGACGGTACGAATACGGCGGACGCCTTCGGGAGCGGGAACCTGCCGGTATTCGCGACGCCCGCCATGATAGCCATGATGGAATATACGGCGGCATCGAGCGTGGCTCCCGGGCTTGCGGAGGGGCAGTCCACGGTGGGAACGCTTGTCAATGTGAAACACTTGGCAGCCACGCCCAAGGGCATGAACGTCACTTTTGAAACGGAGCTTACGGAGACAGACAGAAGGAGGCTCGTTTTCAGCGTGAAGGCGTACGACGAAAGGGGCCTTATAGGAGAGGGCACCCACGAGCGCTTTATAGTGGACATAGAAAAATTTATGAGCAAGACATACAGGGATGAGTGATATAATGATAGATATCGAATACAATATACTTAACGGAATAAGGGACAACCTGTCATGCGGCGCGCTCGACGTCATCATGAAAGGGATATCGTTCCTCGCTGAGGCGGGCTGGTTCTGGATAGTGCTGGGGCTCGTGCTCACATTTGTGCCCAAAACGCGTAAAATAGGCGTGACCGTCATGTGCGCGCTGGTCTTAAGCGTGCTGATATGCAATATAACGGTGAAACCCATCGTGCAAAGGATACGGCCCTTTGATCTGAGAGAGGGAATAGAGCTCATAGTTTCAAGGCCGACGGACTATTCGTTCCCGTCGGGACATTCGTCGGCTTCATTTGCAGCAGCCGCCGCAATATTCGCTCACAAGAAGAAATGGGGTGCGGCGGCGCTCATATTGGCCTGTCTCATAGGCTTTTCGCGCCTGTATCTGTATGTGCATTTTCCCACAGACGTGCTGGGAGGAGCGGCGCTCGGGTGCATATGCGGCGTATGCGGATACTATATTGTCAAATATGCGTATCCCAAAGCGGAAGCCTTACTGGCGGCGAGAAAAAGCAAATGAGAAGCGGGATACGTATGTGCCTGTCATGCGCCGCGGCCGTTTTGTGCCTGTTGTGCCCCTCCTGCTCGGATGACGGTAAGACGTTTTCCAAGGCGGGCATGAGCATAACTCTTACCGATGATTTTATTGAGAATGATTATTATAACCTCACGGCGCATTATGAAATGGAGGAAGAGGATGTGACCGTATCCGCCGCGAAGGAGGAGTTCTCCGCTATAAAGGAAGCGGGTGACGACATTTCGTCCAAGGAAGAATACGCCTCGGTCATAATGAAGGACAATGACATAGATACCGGGCTGCTTGAGTCTGAGGACGGCCTTACGTATTTTGTTTTTAGGAAAACGCCTTATGATACGGAATATGTTTATTATGCCTTTGTTTTTGAAACGGAGGACGCTTTCTGGCTGTTCCAGTTCGGCTGCGAGTCGGAGTCCGAGGACGATTACAGGGACAGCTTCATGAAATGGGCCGGCAGCATCAGGTTTGATTAAAGGCGTTTTTGTGCGCGTAAAATGTTAATAAAACCGAAAAAGGCGGCGGTGAACACGGGATCATTCCGGGGTTCACCGCCGCCTTTTTAAACAGTC